>JAWVFY010000392.1:0-4616 GCA_033855575.1 Solirubrobacteraceae bacterium | reverse complement strand
TACCGCATCGTCCACCGCGACGGGACCGAGTTCCACGTGTGGGACCGCGACGTCGTCGTCCGCGACGACGAGGGGACCCCGCTGTTCACCCAGGGCGTGGTGCTCGACATCACGCCCCTGCGGAAGGTGCAGGCCGAGCTGCGGGCCGAGCGCGACCGCGCGCAGCGCTACCTCGACGTGGCGGGCGTGACGCTGCTGGCCATCGACCTTGACGGCCGCGTCACCATGCTCAACCGGACCGGCCACACGCTGCTCGGCTACGAGGACGGCGAGCTGATCGGCGCCGACTACTTCTCCACCTGCTTCCCGGCCGACTCGGCCGAGCGTCTGCGTGCCTCGTTCGCGGCACACATGGCGGCCGACGACGTCAACGCCGAGGCCGAGCTGGAGGTCCTCTGCCGGGACGGCAGCACCCGGGTGGTGATGTGGCGCACGAACGTGCTGCGGGACGCGGGGCGGCCGGTCGGCCTGCTGGGCTCGGGCACCGACATCACCGATCGCCGTAAGGCCCAGGAGCAGATCACCCACATGGCCTATCACGACAGCCTGACCGGGCTACCCAACCGGGCCATGCTGCGCGAGCATCTCGACCTCGCGCTGGCGCGGGCCACCCGCAGCGGCGAGTCGGTGGCGGTGCTCTACATCGACCTCGACGACTTCAAGCTGGTCAACGACGGCCTTGGCCACGCCGCGGGCGACGAGCTGCTGCGCACGATGGCCGCGCGCCTGCGGGCGCGTCTCCGCGAGGAGGATCTGCTCGCGCGTGAAGGCGGCGACGAGTTCCTCGTCGTGCTCGCCGACCTCGACGACCACGCCGAGCTCCGCGCCGTGTCGGCGGCCGAGGGCCTGATCGACGCGCTGCGGGCACCACTGCGGCTGTCAGACACCGAGTTCGAGGTCAACGGATCGGTCGGGATCTCGATCTTCCCGCGCGACGCCTCCGACGCAGAGGGCCTGCTGGCGCACGCCGACAGCGCGATGTACGAGGCCAAGGCCGCAGGTCGCGGGCAGGTGCGGGGGTTCCGCGGCCGCCGTCAGCGCAGCACCGAGCGGCTGGCGCTTGGGCGCCGGCTGCGCCGCGCCATCGAGGGGGGCGAGCTCACCCTGCACTGGCAGCCGATCGTCGCGCTGAAGACCGGCCTGCTCACTGGCGCCGAGGCGCTGGTGCGCTGGAACGACCCGGCGCGCGGGCTCATCAGCGGCGGCGAGTTCGTCCCCGAGATGGAGGCCGCCGGGCTGCTCGAGCAGCTCGATGAGTGGGTGGCGAAGGCCTTCGCCACCCAGCGCCGCGCCTGGCGGGCCCAGGGCCTCGATCCGCACGTCGGGTTCAACCTCGGGCCGCGCGCGCTCAGCGGGGCGCGCGTCGATCGCCTCCTGGCCTGCCTCGGCGGAGCGGACACCGACCTCAGCCGGGTCACCATCGAGATCTCGGAGTCCGAGATCCTGCGCGACGACGCCGTCGTGCGGGCGGCGCTGCATCAGCTGCATGCTGCCGGCGTCGACCTGGCTCTCGACGATTTCGGCGTCGCCTACTCGTCGCTGAGCCGGCTACGCGACCTGCCGGCCAAGTGGATCAAGGTCGACCGCTCGTTCCTGATCGGCGTGCCCGGCGACGCGGCGGCGACGCGGATCCTCGACGCGATCCTCTTGCTCCTCGACGCGCTCGAGAGCAGGGTCGTCGTCGAGGGCGTGGAGACCGCCGAGCAGCTTGCCCACCTGACGGCGCGCGGCTGCGAAGCGGCGCAGGGCTACTTCCTGGGCCGCGCGATGCCGGCCGAGCAGCTCGAGCCGCTGCTGCGCGCCTCGCCCGAGGCCCACGCGGTGGTCGCGCCGGTGGCTCGCTGACGAGCCACCGCTGGAACCCGCCAGGAGGCTCCATAGACTCGGCCCATGGAGATCGCGTTCGACGAGCAAGGGCTCGTGCCCGTCGTCGTGCAGGACTGGAGCACCGGCGAGGTGCTCACGCTGGCCTACGCCAACGCCGAGGCGGTCGCGCGCACGCGGGCGACGGGCGAGCTGCACCTGTTCAGCCGCTCGCGCCAGGAGCAGTGGCACAAGGGCGCGACCTCGGGCAACGTCCAGCGCGTCCGGGCGCTGCGCCTCGACTGCGACGGCGATGCTCTGCTGGCGCTCGTCGAGCCGGCCGGTCCCGCCTGCCACACCGGCGAGCGGACCTGCTTTCACCACGGCGAGCTCGAGCCGCCTGCCCCGCACGAGGCGCTGCCCGCTCTCGAGCGCACGCTGGCGCAGCGCGCGCGCGATCGCCCTTCCGGGTCCTACACGGTCACGCTGCTCGACGACCCGCCGCTGATCGGCGAAAAGGTCATGGAGGAGGCCGAGGAGGTCGCCCGTGCCGCACGCGAGGAGTCCGACGACCGCGTCGACAACGAGGCCGCCGACGTCCTCTATCACCTGACGGTGCTGCTGGCCGCTCGCGGCCGCTCGCTGCGCGACGCCGTGGAGGTGCTCGTTGTGCGCCGGGGGTGAGGTGCGGGCAGCGCCCGCCGACCTGACGATCGAGCCCGGCCTCGACGAGGTCCGCGAGCTTGCGCGCGAGCACAACCTGATCCCGCTGCGCCACACGTTCATCGACGATTGCGAGACCCCGGTCGGAGCGTTCCTCAAGCTCCGCGGCCGGACCCCCGAGTTCCCCGCGTTCCTGCTGGAGTCCGCTGAGCGCGGCCAGCAGGTGGGGCGCTACTCGTTCATCGGCGTTCGCCCGCGCAAGGTCCTGCGCTGGTCGCTGGGCGACGAGGGCGATCCCTACGCGCTGGCCGAGCAGGAAGTCCGGGCGTTCCGCCAGGCCCAGTGGCCCGACGCGCCGCCGTTCACGGGCGGGGCGGTGGGCTACTTCGGCTATGACCTCGTGCGCACGGTCGAGACGACGCTGGGGCCGCCCAACGAGGACGTCCTCGGGCTGCCCGACATGGCGCTGATGCTCTCCGACGTGCTCGTGGTCTTCGACCACCTCAAGCACACGGTGACGATCGTCACTCACGTCTACGCCGATGAGGACCTGGACACGTCATACGCCGACGCGGTGGCGACGATCCACAAGGCCCGGGGGCTGCTCAACGGCCCGCTGCCCGATTTCGGCATCCGGGCCCGCAGCAGCCGTCCCGCGTTCAGCTCGAACATGCCGCGCGAGCAGTTCGAGGCGATGGTCGCCCGGATCGTGGAGTACGTCCACGCCGGCGACGCCTTCCAGGTGGTTCCGTCCCAGCGCTGGTCGGCCGACATCGAGCTCGACCCGTTCTCGATCTACCGCGGGCTGCGGGTGGTCAATCCCAGCCCGTACATGTACTTCCTGGACTTCCTGGACTTCCAGGTGGCCGGCGCCTCGCCCGAGCCCCTGCTGACCGTGACCGGGCGCCACGCCTCCACGCGGCCGATCGCCGGCACGCGCCCGCGGGGCGCGAACATCGCCGAGGACGAGCGGATCGCCGAGGAGCTGCTGGCCGACGAGAAGGAGCGCGCCGAGCACGTGATGCTCGTCGACCTCGGGCGCAACGACCTCGGGCGCGTCTGCGAGTACGGCAGCGTCGGCGTCGACACCTTCATGTCGGTCGAGACCTACTCGCACGTCATGCACATCGTCTCGAGCGTCAGCGGCGAGCTGCGCGCCGACGTTGGCGCCATCGATGCCCTGCGCTCGATCCTGCCGGCGGGGACGCTGAGCGGCGCGCCCAAGGTCCGCGCGATGGAGATCATCGACGAGCTCGAGCCGGTCAAGCGCGGCGGCTACGGCGGGGCGATCGGCTACCTCAGCTACACCGGCGACCTCGACACCTGCATCCACATCCGGACCGTCGTCGTCGCCGACGGCCGCGCGCACGTGCAGGCTGGAGGGGGCACGGTCGCCGACGCCCTGCCGGCCTACGAGTTCGCCGAGTCCGAGGCCAAGGCGCGCGCGGTGCTGCGGGCGCTGGAGCTGGCCGCCGATCAGCCGGAGTGGCCGTGATCGAGGCCAACATCGAGACGTTCTGGCGGCTCTACGGGAGCGCCGTCCCCGGCGTGGAGCGCGTGCCCCGCGAGGACGTCGACGCCTACCTCGGGCCCTGGGCCTTCGGGCTGCTCAACCCCGTCGCGGGCGTGCGGCTGCACAGCGACCACGCCGACGCCGCGATCGCGGAGATCCTCGGCCATGCCGAGGCGCGCGGCTGCGACCAGTGGTGGTTCGGCGGCCCGAGCGACGAACCGGCCGACCTCGGCGACCGCCTGGCGGCGGCCGGCCTGACCGCGCACGCGCCATCGCCCGGCATGGCCAGGGCGCTCGAGGCCTGGACGCCGCCCGAGGCCCCGTCCGATCTGGAGGTGCTGGCCGTCGGGGAGGCCGAGCACGGCGAGTACATCGACGTCCTGGTCGAGAGCTTCGGCTTCGGCGCCGACCTGCGGGACACGTTCGCCACGGTCCTGGGGGAGATGGCCTTCTCACCGGGCACGCCGATGCGCAACTTCCTCGGCCGTCTCGGCGGCCGGTCGGTCGCCTGCTCGACGCTGCTGCTGGCCGACGGGGTCGCCGGCCTGTGGAACGTCGGGACGACGGCGTCGGCGCGCGGGCGCGGCGTCGGCACGGCGCTCACCGCGGCGGCGATGGCGGCCGGAGCCCGCTCGGG
>JAWVFY010000391.1:0-2626 GCA_033855575.1 Solirubrobacteraceae bacterium | reverse complement strand
TCGCCACCGGTGCTCTTCGCGATCTCCGGGCTCCTGCTGTGGTTCGGCGAGCACGACACCCGGCTGCGCTTCGGCGGCACCATCGTGCTCCACGACGGCCTGACGCTGATGGCGACCGTCCTGGTCGCTTGCCATCTCTACCTGTCGCTGCAGGCGCCAGCACCACGCCAAGTGGAACGCGACCCCCGACTCGGGCGGGCTGGGTCCGCCGCCCCGGCCCGCAGACGCCTGAGGTCGTCCTGGTCTACTGGGGCCTGACCCCAGTAGGGCAGGACACTCGGTCGATGGAGCTGGGTCAGCGCAGGGTGCGGAAGAACGCGCGGATGTCCTCGGCGAGGAGATCGGTCGCCTCGAGCGCGGCGAAGTGGCCGCCGCGAGGCATCGCGGTGAAGCGCCGCACGTCGTAGCTGCGCTCGGCGAACTCGCGGGGCGGGGTCGAGATGTCGCGCGGGAAGATGGCGATGCCGGCAGGGACGGGAACGCGCGACCAGGCGGCACGCTCCGGGTCGTGGCGGTAGTCCCAGTAGGGCCGGAAGGAGGAGGCGATGGTCCGCGTGGCCCAGTAGATGGTGATGTTGGTCAGCAGGTCGTCTCTGCTGAACGCGCGCTCGACGTCTCCCTCGCAGTCCGACCACGCGCGGTATTTCTCCACGATCCACGCGGCCAGGCCGACCGGGGAGTCGTTGAGGCCGAAGGCAAGCGTCTGGGGCCTGGTGCCCTGCTCGTCCTCATAGGCCCCCTCCTCGGCCTTCCAGCGCTCCTCGCGCTCGAGGTGGTGTCGTTCGGCCTCCGTAGGCGGCGGATCGTTCGGCCCGATCGAGCCGTAGACGTTGGTCACGTGGATCCCCAGGACGCGCTCCGGGTGCTGCTGGGCGAGGCGTGCGGTCACGCCGCCGCCGAGGTCGCCGCCGTGCGCCCCGAAGCGCTCGTACCCGAGCCGGCCCATCAGCGTTGCCCACATGCCGGGTACACGACCGGAGGCAAAGCGCTCGCCCGGGATAGAGGAGAAGCCGAAGCCGGGCAGCGACGGGACGACGACGTTGAAGGCGTCGGCCGGATCGCCGCCGTGTGCGCCGGGATCGGTCAGCAGCGGGATCAGCTTGGTCAGCTCGAAGAACGTGCTTGGCCAGCCGTGCGTGAGTACCAGCGCAACCGGCGACGGACCCTGGCCGCGGACGTGGACGAAATGCACGTCGACGTCGTCGATCCGCGTCCGGAACTGGGGCAGCTCGTTGAGCGCGCGTTCCTGCGCGCGCCAGTCGAACTGGTCGCGCCAGTAGGCGACGAGGCTCTGCAGGTAGGCCACGCTGGTTCCGTAGTCCCAGCCGCCGCCCGGCACCTCGTCGGGCCAACGGGTGCGCAGCAGCCGGTCGTGCAGGTCCACGAGAACCGCGTCCGGGACATCGATCGTGAACGGAACGATCGAGGTCTCTGGCACGAGGGCGATCCTATCCCGGACGCCGGGTCAGCGAGGACACGCGCGGCGTCCGTCGATGGCCGGGCGCCCGAGGGACCGGTGGTCGCGCGCCGAGAGGATCCGCAGGCGCGTGCGGCCCGCGCGACACAGGGCGCGGCGAGCGGGAAGCGCGATCGCGCCGGTCAGCGTCCGCTGCTGAGCGCCGTGGACCGAACGCGGCATCGGCCCTGTGACGAGCGTGCGGGTCATCAGCGAGCGGTGGCCGAGCAGGGCGACGATGCGCTCCGAGCGGCAACTCGACAGGCAGCGCAGGACCAGGCGAAGGTGGCCTCCGGCGAAGCTGGCCTGCAGGATCGAGGGTGGTGCGGACGGAGCGGGAGCCTGGGGCGCCGGAGGGCCGGGCAGCGGGAGAGGGGGAGGGCCGGGCGACGGTGGCGGCGGGGGCGGCACGGGTGCCGGTGGCGGCGTCGGCTCAGGTGGCGTCGAGCCGGGTGGCGAAGGCGTGGGCGGAGAGGTGGTGATCGGTAGCCCGGCCAGCGCATCCGACCACATCCGGGCCATCTGCGAGAAGCCCTGGGCGTCGGGATGGACCCCGTCGTAAAGACGCTCGGGCTGGCCGGAGAACAGGGCGTAGAAGTCCGGTCCCGCATGGAGGCCGTCGGTGGAGGCCAGGTCACGGATCGGCTGCTGGTAGGCGGTGACGTCGGCCTGGTAGGACGCCAGCGTCAGGTAGGGCGGTGGCGACAGCCAGATCTGCGCAGGCGCGAGGCCCAGCGTGCCCAGGCGGTCGACGATGAGCTGCTCGGAGGACACGACGTCCTGCGGGCTCCGGTTGGCGCCGGCGTCGTTGGTGCCGAACATCATGACCGCGCGATCGGGGTCCAGCGCGGCCATCGCCGCCTGGAAGTCCGCCGAGTCCATGATCGGCGCGTAGGTGTCGGAACGGATGCCGGCCACCGCCCAGTTGAGGACGAACACCGGCCGGCCGACGTCCGTGGTCAGCAGGCTGCTGAGGTCGACGTCGAAGCCGGCCAGCGAGTTGCTGTCGCCGATCGCGTAGTAGGTCGCCTGGGGGAAGTTGCGGTTGTCGCTCGAGGCTTGGCCCGCCGGCACCGTGGTCGGGTCGGTGTAGAGGTCGGCGGACCCGGATCCGAAGTAGCCCTCGGTGATCGAGTCGCCGATGGCCAGGACCACGTCGCCCAGCCCGAC
>JAWVFY010000390.1:0-7004 GCA_033855575.1 Solirubrobacteraceae bacterium | reverse complement strand
CTGACGCGGCGCGGCAACCAGGCCGCCTTCGAGGCCCTGGTCGCCCGCTACCAGTCACGGCTGCTGGCCTTCTGCCGGCACATGCTCAGCTCCCGCGAGGACGCCGAGGACGTCCTGCAGGAGGTCTTCGCCGCGGCGTTCAACGCGATGATCGCCGACACCCGGCCGATCAACGTGCGGCCCTGGCTGTACCGGATCGCCCGCAACCGCAGCCTCAACCACCTGCGCAAGGCGACGGCGGTCGGCGTCGACTCGATGGACGTCCACATCGCCGAGCACGGCACCACCACGGCCGAGAAGGTCCATCGCCGCGAGGAGTTCCGGCTGCTCATGGCCGACGTGCAGACGCTGCCCGAGACGCAGCGCACCGCGCTGCTCCTGCGCGAGATCGACGCGCTGAGCTACGAGCAGATCGGCGAGGCGATGGACACGACGATCCCGTCGGTCAAGTCGCTGCTCGTCCGGGCCCGGGTTTCGCTGGCCGAGGCCGCCGAGGCGCGCGCGCTCAACTGCTCCGAGGTCCGCGAGGAGCTCGGAGAGGTCGCCGAGGGCATCAGGCAGCGGATGAGCGCCCCGGTCCGCCGGCATCTGCGGACCTGCGACCGCTGCACCGGCTTCCGCAAGCAGCTGCGCCAGACCAACAAAGCGTTGGCCGCGGTCTTCCCGGTCGGCCCGCTGCTGTTCCTCAAGAAGGCGATCCTGGCCCAGCTCGGCACGACCGCCAGCGCCGGTGGCGCGGCGGCGGGCGCGGGCACCGCGGCTGCAGGCACCGCCGCCGCGGGCGGGGCCGGCGCGCTGGCCTCCGGCGTCGGCGCGATCGCCAGCAAGACCGTGGCCACCCTCACCGCCGCCGCGATCGTCACCGCCGGCGCGGTCGAGGTCCAGCATTCCCAGCAGCCCCGCACGCGCCGCGCGCCGGTCCAGGTGGCTGCCGTGCCCGCACCGCCGGCCGAGCCCGAGGTGCTCGCCTCCTCGGCACAGCCCGCCGCCCCGGCGCACACCGCACGGCAGACGGCCAAGGCCGAGCGTGCGGCCGCCGCCAAGCGCGCGGCCAGGCGGGCGGCCGCCACCGCCCCGGCCGCGACGGTCGCTCCGGCGGTGACGACCACGACGACGACCACGACGCCGACCGTCGCCCAGTCCACCCTGACCCCCGCCGAGGGCTCGGACACCTCCACCCTTCCGGCCGCCAACAGCACGGGCGGCAACGGCCAGCCCCAGGGCGGCCCGCAGGAGACCCCGACCCCCGCGCCCGAGCCAGCGCCGTCCTCGCCGCCGCCGTCGGACGCCACCCAGGATCCGCCGCCCGACCCCGGGACCACGACGCCCGTGGGCACGGTCCCGATCGCACCGCCGGCGGACCTGGGGACGACGACGCCCTAGTCAGCAGATCGTGCGCAAGCCCACCCAGGGGTGGTAGCGACCGAGCTTTCCGCCTGGTCGTGAGGGGTATCGCGCATCCAGATGCTTGTACGCGGGGAGAGGGGAGTCTGGGCACCTCCCTCGAGTCGAGGCGCGCAGCTCGACCGTCACGAGTTGCGGGTAGTAGCCCCCGGACGGCTTGAAGATCGAGCCCTTGCCGTAGCCGATCGCAGCCGCTGAGCCCCAGTGCGTCCAGCGAATCGAGGTGACGAGGCCGGCCGGATCACCGCCGTTGTAGATCGTCCTCGGCTTGGCGTGTCCGAAGCCCTTTCCCATCGCGCCGAAGAAGGACCCACCCAGCACGTAGTCGCTCGGCTTGACGACACGGCACAGCTTGAACTCGGTGCTGATCGCTGCCGGGACACCGCGTACCGGACAGAAGCCGAAGTCGCTTCCCTCGGTGACGATCTTCCATGTGCTGTCCTGCCTGTGAAGCACGACCGTGCCGTTGGCCTGGGGACAGTCGCCCATATCCGTGTCGTGGCCCGTGGCCCACGTCGGATCGTGTGACGAGATCGCGGCGCTCACGCAGTTTGCCGGGATCTGCATCGCAGCAGCGATCGCCACGGTCTGGTCCGGCGTCGCCGGAGTCGATGCCGACGTTCCCGCGGCCAGGCTCCACGCCAGACCGATCGAGAGAATGCCCACGCTCATTCGGGGCCCCATGCGCGCGAGCCTAGTCCACTAGGCGACCCGGTCGCCGGGCTGCGCGCCGGCGTCGGGCTCGAGCAGCAGCACCGGATGGTCGTCGCTGACCGCGCCCAGCACCAGGACCTCTGAGCGCACGGGCCCGATCTGGCGCGGCGGGAAGTTCACGACCGCCACGACCAGCCGGCCCTCGAGCTGCTCGCGCGCGTAGTTGGTGATCTGCGCCGAGGAGCGCTTCTCGCCGATCTCGGCGCCGAAGTCGATGCGCAGCTTCCAGGCCGGCTGGCGGGCCTCCGGGAACTCCTCGACCGCGACGATGCGCCCGACGCGCATGTCGACGCGGGCGAAGTCGGCGTGCTCGATCACGCAGCGGCCATCAGGCCGATGACCTTCATCCGCCGCGACAGCGCCTGAGCGGCGAACGCGCGGGTCTCGGCGATGGTGGCGCCGAACAGCGGCTCGTCGTCGGCCACGTCGGCGGGGATCCACTTGGGGCGCAGGACGCCCTGGGCGATCGGCAGGACATCGTTGAGCGTGCGCTGGATCGCCTCGCCGTAGCGCACGTCGCGCTGGGTCATCTCGCGCAGGAACCGCGCGCCGAAGGCGACGTGGCGGTGCTCGTCGCGCGCCACGTTGGTGAAGCCGGCCACGAAGCCCGGCAGCGTGCCCACGCGCTCGTTGAAGTCGGTGATGAAGTGCTGGCCGGTCAGCGCGAGCATCCCCTCGATGACCATGTGGTAGAGCGTCACGAACTCCACGCAGCACTCGAGGTCCTCGGGCTCGGCGGCGAGGCGGTCGGCCTTGCCCTTGAGGATCTCGTCGAAGAGCACCGTGAACTCGTCGTTGACGTGCGCGGTGGTCTCCTGCAGCCGGCCGGCCAGGCCGTCGGCCTCGAGCACGCCGACCTCGGAGTAGAAGCGGTCGAAGAAGACCACGTGGCGGGCCTCGTCGGCGATCTGCGTCGAGAGGAAGATCCGCATGTCCTCGTCGGGCACGGCGCGCATGAGCGGCCCGAGCTCGGCCTCGACGCGCTGCTCGCCGACGAAGAACGACGACAGCCCCGACATCCGCGCGATGCGCTCCTCGGGAGGGATGCGCTCGTGCCAGTCGATCCGGTCCTGCGTGAAGTCGATGTCCTGGACCGCCCACTGCTGGCGCTCCCACAGCAGGTAGAGGTCGCGGTAGCTGAGCAGGTTGGTCTCGCCGCGATCGGCGGATTCGTGCAGTGCCGGGTCACTGGTGGCTCGGAAGTCGATCCGGTCGGTGCGCGACGTGCCGATCTCGCTCATGGGCAGACGATATCGGCGCAGCTCGTCCATTCGTCGAGTGGTCCTCGAGTGGTCTCAGGCGCGCTGAAGCTCGTGCCGATCACCACAAACATCGCATGACCTTGCACGCGCCATGGACACTTCGCTCCAGCATTCTCCGGCTCGCCGCCCGATCCACTACGACGCTGTTCGCCGTCGCCTGTGGATCGGTGGCCAGCGCTGCCACCATGGCGCGACGGGCGCGCTCCTAGCCCTCGTCGCGGCCCTCGGGCTCGGCGCCTCGACGGTGCGGCCCGCCCGCGGGGTCGCCCTCCTGGCCACCGGCTCGCTGCTGATGGCCCACGACTGGCAGGACCGCCCGCTGTGGTTCGAGCGCGGCTGGCAGGCCCAGCCTTAGGCTGCCCGGCGGCCCGTAAGCCATCCGGCCTCCGGCCGGGGGGACCCACCTCCGGCCGAGGGCACCGACCGCGAAGCGGTTGGTCTTTGGCGGCCTCCGGCACCCCTAGCTCGTCTCCCCGCCGATCGAGAACACGGCCTCGAGGTCGTGCTTGGAGAACGCCTCGAAGGCGACCATGGTCTGCGTGCGGTGCACGCCGGGCAGCGTCCCGATGCCGTTGGTCACGACGTCGGCGAGGTGCTCGTGGCGCCGGACGGCCACGACGGCGACGAAGTCCCACTCGCCCGTGACCGAGTAGGCCTCGCGGACGCCGTCGACGTCCGCGAGTGTCCCGCCGAGCGTCGACATGGCGTCGCGCTCGGCCTCGATCAGGACGATGGCGTGGGTCACAGCTTGTGCTCCTGGCCGGGGTCGAGCACCGCCACCTGCGCGATGCCGCCGTGCTCGACGTCGGCCTTGAAGGCCTGTGCGTCGGTCTCGATCGCCGGGAACGTGTCGTAGTGGCACGGGATCACGAGGTCGACGCCGATCAGCCGGGCGGCCTCGACCGCGTCGAAGCGGTCCATCGTGTAGTGCCCGCCGATGCACAGCAGGGTGGCGTCGAGCCGGCCGCGCTTGCCGGCCAGCTGCAGGTCGCTGAACAGCGCGCTGTCGCCGACGTGGTAGATCCGCTTGCCGCCGAACTCGATAACCAGACCGGCCGGCGTGCTGACGGTGCCCTTGGGCGTCGTCGAGGTGTGCCAGGCCGGGACGAGCCGGACGCTGCCCCACTCGAACTCCACGGTGCCGCCGAGGTTGGGGTCGCGGACGTCGTGGCCCTCGCCGAGCTCCCCGCCGAGCTCCCCGGCCAGCTCGGTGATCGCGACGACCGTCGCGCCCGTGCGCTTGGCGATGGCCACCGTGTCGCCGACGTGGTCTGGGTGGCCGTGGGTGAGCAGGATCGCGTCGGCGGCGAGATCGTCGGCCGCGGCCGCGGCCTTCGGGTTGCCGGTCAGGAACGGGTCGACGAGGACGGTCGTCCCCTCGTGCTCGAGGGCGAAGGCCGCGTGGCCGAGAAAGCGGATGTTCATGTCGGGTCTCCTTGGTTGCTCAGTTCTCCGGCCAGCTCCAGCCCGACCGCCACGCCCACCAGCATGCCCAGGCGCGTCTCCTCCGCCAGCAGCATGCGCATCGCGTTGGCCCGCTCGTCGGGATCGCCGACCTGGGCGACCTTGGCGATCTGGCCCTCGTGGGCCTCGGTGAACCAGCCGCCCGCGTGCAGGGCCTCGTTGAGGATGCGCTGCAGACCCGGGGCGGCGTGGGTGACGACGTCCTGGGCGTGGGCGAACCGGTCCGGCTCGGCGGTCAGCGCCGCGACGGCGGCGTCGACCTGCTCGGCGGTGAAACGGCGGTCCGGCACGGAATGGGTGACGATACCGGCGTGGCCGTGAAACTCACCTCGCTCTCGCACGGTGCGGGCTGCGGCTGCAAGCTGCCCGCCGCGGCGCTGCATCCGATCGTCGCCGCGCTGGCCCCGCCGACCGACCCGCGGGTGCTGGTGTCGGCCTCGACCGCCGACGACGCGGCCGTGGTCCAGCTCGCGCCCGACCTGGCGATCGTCCAGACCGCGGACTTCTTCACGCCGATCGTCGACGATCCCTACGAGTTCGGCCGGATCGCCGCCTGCAACGCGCTGTCGGACGTCTACGCGATGGGCGGCGAGCCCGTGTCAGCACTGTCGCTGGTCGCCTTCCCGCTGGAGCAGCTCGGCGCGGAGGTCCTGCGCGAGATCCTGCGCGGGGGCCAGGACATGGTCGAGGCGGCCGGGGCGTCGCTGGTGGGCGGCCACTCGATCGACGACCCTGAGCCCAAGTACGGCCTGTCGGTCACCGGCGTGGTCCACCCCGACCGCATCCTGCGCAACTCGACGGGCGTCGTGGGCGACGCGCTGGTGCTCACCAAGCCGCTGGGCGCCGGGGTGATCGCGACGGCCGCCAAGCGCGGGCTCGCGCCGGCCGGGCTGATCGCGCTGGGCACCGAGGTGATGACGACCCTGAACGCGTCCGGCCTGGCCGACGCGCGCTCAGCGGGCGCGCACGCGCTGACCGACGTGACCGGCTTCGGGCTGCTCGGCCATCTGCACGAGCTGGCGCTGGCCTCGGGCTGCTCGGCCGAGGTCGAGAGCGGCGCCGTGCCGGCGATCGACGGGGTGCTCGAGCTCCTGGAGGCCGGGGCCGACGTGGTGGCCGGCGGGACGCGGCGCAACCGCGACTACGCCGAGACGTTCTCGGCGTTCTCGCCCGCGGTCGGAGAGGCGCAGCGGTGGCTCGTGTGCGACGCGATGACGTCGGGCGGCCTGCTCGCCGCCGTGCCGGGGCCGATGCGCGGCACGGTCATCGGCCGGCTCGTCGCGGGCGAGCCGGGCACGATCGCCGTCGTCTGACGCGAGCTGATCCGACCTGTGGGTCATATGCGACCACAAGTCGGATCAGCTCAGCGCGCAGGCGCTCAGGCCGGCGGCGCGGGCGAGCGCGGCGCGCGGCGCGCTGGCCCGGGCCGCGGCGCCGAGCAGCTGCTGGACCGTGGGGGCGTCGGCCTTGGTGGCCGCCGCGCGCAGCGCCTTGGCGCGGGTCACGGTCCCCCGCGCCGCGGCGAGGAACTTCCCGTACTGGGCCTCGCGGTCGCTCGGCGGGTGGATGCCGCCCAGCGCGCTGACCGTGCGCTCCAGGATCGGCAGTGCCTTCGTGATGAACGGGCCGATGTCGGTGAGCTTCGTGGGCTGGCCGAGCCCGTGGATGTCGGCTTGGTAGCGCGAGCAGATGGCGTCGCCCTGGCGCGTGTAGGCCGCCATCGACAGATGGGGGCCGCTGCTCCCGCAGCCGGCGAGGAACAGCGCCGCCGCCAGCGTGGCGCGTCTCACCATGTGTCAGGCACGCGGGCCAGCAGCGCGCCGGCCAGCGCGCCGACGACGACGCCCACGCCACCCGCCACCCAGCTGGCCTCGGGGACGACGGCGGGCATCACGAACACCACCGCGCTGATGACCGCGGTGCCCAGCAGGTCCCCCTCGTAGGCGGCGTTGCGGCGCGCCGCGAGGCCGTCGCGCATCGCCCAGGCGCAGAGCAGGGCCAGCGCGGCGCCGTTGGCGCCCACCGCCGGGCCGTCGACAGCCACGGCGACCGCGAGCCCGCCGATGCCGCCCAACACGAACAGCCCCACGACGACCAGCGGGCCGTGGCGGCGCTCCAGCAGCCAGCCGTAGAGGCCCACGGCGGTCAGCACGGCCAGCT
>JAWVFY010000389.1:0-3221 GCA_033855575.1 Solirubrobacteraceae bacterium | reverse complement strand
GCTGCTGCAGGGCCCCGACGCGCTGGGCCAGGACCTTGCTCTGGTCCGCCAAACGCGAGATGACGAGCGAGAAGTGCAGCAGCATGGCGAGCACAAAGCCGAAGGCGACGACGAACAGGGCCGACGGCGCGTAGTAGATCCCGACCGCCGACGCGACCTCCTGCAACATGTTCTTCCATACGGCCAGGCCGAGCAGCACCGCCGTGGAGAACAGCCACAACAGCGCGTAGCGCTCCATCAGCCGCCGGCGGCGCACGAGCTCGAAGACCAGGAAGAACATCCCCCCGGTCGCCCCGACGGCGACGAGCTGGATCCGGGTCTCCATCAGCCGACCGTCTCCATCAGATCCCCTGCTCCGCGGCGACGGGCGCGTCGTCCCCGGGCTGGACGTCGGGCCGCGTCCGCAGCAGCCCGACGAAGATGGCCAGCAGCACCTTGATCATGTAGTAGACCGACTGCGTCGAGCCGATCGACGACGCGCCGCCCGTGCGCGCCCGCATCCGGACCGGCAGCTCGGCGCCCTCCAGGCGGTGGGCGTGCACCATGAGCACCGCCTCGACCTCGGGGTAGTCGTGCGGGTAGTCGTTGGCGAACAGTTCGATCGCGCGGCGGTCGCACATGCGGAAGCCCGACGTCGGGTCGGTGACCGCGCGGCCGGTCACGCGCGACAGGATGAAGCCGAAGATCCTGATGCCCAGGCGCCGCGAGGCCGACGACTTGTAGCCGTGCTCCTCGTCGCCGATCAAAAAGCGCGAGCCCGTGACCATGTTCACGTCGCCCGCGTGCTTGTGCAGGTGGTGCAGCAGGGCGTCGATCTGCGCGGCGTCGTGCTGGCCGTCGCCGTCGACCTGCACGGCGAAGTCGTAGTCGTTCTCACGCGCGTAGAGGTAGCCGGCCTGGACGGCGCCCCCGATGCCCAGGTTGAACGGCATGCGCAGCACGTCGGCGCCGGCGGCGGTCGCGATGCCCGCGGTGCCGTCGGTCGACCCGTCGTCGACGACCACGACGTCCCACCGCGGCGCGTTGGCGCGCAGGTCGGCGACGGTCGACGCGATCGCGTCGGCCTCGTTGTACGCCGGGACGATGGCCAGGAGCTTGCTCATCAGAGGTACGAACGCGCGCCGGAGCCCGAGGTTCCGCGCTTGTGCCGGGACGTCACGATACCCACCGCCCGAGACGGCCGAGCGCCCGCAGCTCCGGCGGGATCGCCCGCAGCGCCCACGCCAGCGCGCCGTAGACGACCAGTCCGAGGAGCGTCGCGGGCACGGCGGGCACCGGGACGAGCGCCCCGACGCCCAGCCCCCCGGCCAGCGCCAGCACGATCCGCGGCACGCGCATCGGGCGCACGGCGACGTCGCGGTGCAGCGCCAGCGCGTAGGTCAGGCAGAGGACGGCCTCGCCGATCGCGGCGCCGAGCGCCGCCCCGCGCGCGCCGTGGGTGGAGGCCAGCACCGCGACCGCCACCGCGGTCACCACGAAGACCACCAGATTGCACAGCAGCAGGACGCGCTGGCGCCGGCGGGCCAGCAGCGCGAAGCCGAGGCCGGAGATCGCGAACGTCAGCGCCAGCGCGGCGCCCTGGATGCGCAGCGGCGCGACGGCGGCCCCGTAGCCGCTGCCCGCGATGACGGCGATGATCGCCGGCGCGCCGAGGATCGCGCCGATCGCCGCGGCGCCGCCGAGCAGCACCGAGCCCTCGATCAGGCCCGCGACCGCGCGGCCGAAGCGCTCGGGCGCCGACACCGCCGCGCGCGCCAGCAGCGGGAAGGCACTCGTGCCCAGCAGGGCCGGGACGACCGCGACGATGACGATCACCCGGAACGACGCGGAGAACGCGCCGGTCTGCGCCGGCGTGGCGACCAGCTCGCAGACGACCAGCGACGCGTACAGGTACAGGACGCCCGAGGCCGTGGCCAGCCCGACCAGGACCGATTCGCGCAGCAGCCGCGGCCAGGCGGCGCGGTCGAAGACCGGGCGCGGAAGCCGGCCCAGCACCACGGCGGTCGCCGCCGCCAGCAGCAGCGCCACCGGCACCGGGATCGCCAGGAACGCCAGCAGCCCCGCGCCCGCCGCGACCCCCCCGACCATCAGCGCGGTCGTCGCCGCCTGCCGGCCGACGTCCAGCGCGGTGACCGTCCCGATCCGCAGCGCGGTCTGCAGCGGGACGATCGCCGTCTGCTGGCCGGCGAGCACCACGCCCGCGGCCGCCGACAGCGCCGCGCCGGCGACCATCGTGCCGTCGTAGCCGAGCACGGCGGCGGCGCCGGCCGAGACCGCCGCGCCGGCGGCGGCCAGCGCGACCCGCAGGCCGAGCAGCGCCTCCAGGCCGCGCGCGCGGCCGGCGTCGTCGGCCTGCGCGTACTCGCGCAGCGCCAGCGTGCCGAGCCCGAGGTCGCCGGTGGCCGTGACGATCGCCACCAGCGCGGTGACCGTCTGGTAGCGGCCGTAGTCCACGACGCCGAGATGGCGCGTCAGGGCGACCACGCCGGCCAGCGACAGCAGCGTCCCGAGCGCGAAGCCGGCGACCCGCATCGCGCCGCCGCGCACGACCAGCGCCCCGGCGTCGGGCGTGTCGAGCACGTCCACGTTCTCGGCGGGCGCCGTCATCTGATCGGAGCCTACGGGCCGACCGCGCGGCGAAGCTGCTCGCTAGGCTCCCCGGCGCTATGGCTCCGCGTCGCGCGCTCATCACCGGCATCACCGGCCAGGACGGCTCCTACCTCGCCGAGCTGCTGCTCGACAAGGGCTACGAGGTGCACGGCATGGTCCGCCGTGCGTCGACGGAGAAGTTCGACCGCATCGAGCACCTGCGCGATCGCATCAGCCTGCACCAGGGCGACCTGCTCGACCACCGCTCGCTGACCGACGCCCTGCGCAACTCGGCGCCCGACGAGATCTACAACCTGGCCGCGATGAGCTTCGTCGCGGTGTCGTGGATCCAGCCGACGCTGACCGCCGAGTTCACCGGCGTGGGCGTGACGCGGATCCTCGAGGCGATGCGCGAGGTCTGCCCCGAGGCGCGCTTCTACCAGGCGTCGAGCTCGGAGATGTTCGGCAAGGTCCTCGAGGTCCCGCAGACCGAGACGACGCCGTTCTACCCGCGGTCGCCCTACGGCGTGGCCAAGGCCTACGGCCACTTCATCACGGTCAACTACCGCGAGTCCTACAACCTGCATGCGACCTGCGGGATCCTCTTCAACCACGAAAGCCCGCGCCGCGGC
>JAWVFY010000388.1:0-4861 GCA_033855575.1 Solirubrobacteraceae bacterium | reverse complement strand
CTGGCCCGCCCCCCGGGCCCCCGCCCCCCGCCGCGGCCCGGCCCGCGCCCGACCGCCCCCGCGCCGGCCCGGGCCCCGCGCGCCAGCGCGGCGCCGCGCTCGGCGAGGTAGGCGCCGATCGCGGCGGCGATGTCGCCGGTGTAGAACGGCGCCGCGCCCTCTGCGCCCAGGCGGTCGATCGTGCCCGCCAGCGCCTCGGAGCGGAACGCCTCGCCCTCGCGCAGGACCCGGCCATCCGGCGCGAACTCCGCCATCGCCGTGGGGTCGCTGGCGATGATGCCGGCCAGGATCTCGAAGATGTAGGCCTGCTGGCGGTTGACCGGAACACCGGTGCGGGCCAGATGCGCCGCCGGCGCGGCCAGCTGGTCGAGCGGCACCGTCCCCCAGCGCTCCGCGGCCGCCACCACGCCCGCGGGCGTCCCGTAGGGGCCGCATGTCGCCGCGCCGACGTGGAAGACCTGGGACGCGTCGCCGAACGACACGTCGACGGCCAGCAGATCGCCGCGGGCGGCCGGGTCGCCGGACGGGGCCTCGACGAAGAAGTCCAGCAGAACGGGCTCGGTGTCGGCGCCCGCAACGAGCAGATAGCCGCCGGCGCCCGGGCCCGTCAGCAGCGGCTCGGCCACCCACGAGGTGAGCATCGCGGCGATCGCGGCGTCGACCGCGTTGCCGCCCTCGCGCAGCACGCGAGCGCCGGCCTCCGCCGTCAGCGGGTGGCCGGCGGCGCAGATGCCGCGCGAACTCATGCTCCGAACCTACCGCCGCCTCATCGAGTGGACAGTTGAGGCCGCTATGCGGCCCGAAGTGTCCACTCGACGCTCGGTTCAGCGACGGGGCAGGAACTCCGGGACGTCGATCTCGTTGACGCCGAGGCCGGTCCGCTGGGTCATCGACGGCGTCCGGCGGTCCGAGACGCGCGGCTCCCCGGCGGGCTCGGTCATCCGCTGCGGCCGGGCGGGCGGGCGCTCGCCGCCATAGCCGGTCGCCACGACGGTCACCCAGACCTCCTCGGTCAGGTTCTCGTCGAGCATGGCGCCGAAGATGATGTTGGCGTCGGGGTGCGCGGCCTCCGAGACGGCCTTGGCTGCCTCGTTGACCTCGAACAGGGACAGGTCGGGCCCGCCGGTGATCGACAGCAGGATCTTGCGCGCGCCCTCCATCGACGTCTCGAGCAGCGGCGAGGAGACGGCCGCGGTGGCCGCGTCGATCGCTCGCTTGTCGCCCGTGCCCATCCCGATGCCGAGCAGGGCGCTGCCGGCCTCGGACATGATCGTCCGCACGTCGGCGAAGTCGAGGTTGATCAGACCAGGCAGGGTGACGAGGTCCGAGATCCCCTGGACGCCCTGGCGCAGCACGTCGTCGGCGACCTGGAACGCGTCGACCATCGAGGTCTGCTTGTCGAGCACCGAGAGCAGACGGTTGTTGGGGACGACGATCAGCGTGTCGACCTCCTCGGCCAGGGCCTGGATGCCGCTCTCGGCCAGCTCGCGCCGGCGCGTGCCCTCGAAGCCGAACGGCTTGGTGATGATGCCGACGGTCAGGGCGCCCACCTCGCGAGCGATCCGGGCGACGATCGGCCCGGCACCGGTGCCGGTGCCGCCGCCCGCGCCCGCGGCGATGAAGATCATGTCGCTGCCCTTCAGCAGCGGCTTGATCTTGTCGTACTCCTCCATCGCGGCGGAGCGGCCGAGGTCGGGGTTGGCGCCCGCCCCCAGCCCGCGCGTGATGCCGGCGCCGATGTGGACGGTGATGTCCGCAGTCGACTGCTGCAACGACTGCAGGTCGGTGTTGATGGCGACGAACTCCACGCCCTCGACCGAGGCCTCGACCATGCGGTTGACGGCGTTGACGCCCGCACCGCCCACGCCGACGACCCGGATGTTCGGCTGGCCCACCGGCCGCGCGACGCCGAACGACGACGGCGTGTCGCCGCGGGCGTAGACGTCGTCGCGGGCCTGCGCAGGCGCCGGCCGGTCCATCAGGTTCTCGGGCACGTCGGAGCTGAACGCGTGGCGCAGGCGCTCCTGCGGCGACGGGACCCGGGGGTCCGCGACGGGCGGGACGGCCAGCGAAGGATGGGGAACGTGGCGCTCCGCCGGCGGCGCCTCGGGCGCCTCGGGCGCCGGGGGTTCGGGCGGCGGCGGCGGGGCGGCAGCCTCGGCCGCCTGGGGCTCCTCTGCGCCTTCGTCGGTCTTGCGGAAGAGGGCCGCGAGCGGGCCCTCACGCATCGACGCCCGCTTGTTAGGACCGCTTGCCATTTGCGAGAACCTCCTGCGCGAGATCGCGATAGGACTGCGCTGCGACGCCGTCCGGGTCGTACTTCAGCACCGACATCCCCTTCACAGGGGCTTCCGCGAAGCGGATGGTCTTGCGGATGCGCGAGGCGAAGACCCGGTCGCCGAAGTTCTCTTCGAGGATCTCGATCGCTTCCTTGGCATGGATGGTCCGGGAGTCCACCAGCGTCGGCAGGATGCCCTCGATGTCGACGTTGGGATTGAGGTGCTCGCGGATCATCTGCAGGGTGTTCTGGAGCTGGATCAGCCCGCGCATCGACAGATACTCGCACTGCACGGGGACGATCACCTTGTCGGCTGCCGTCAGCGCGTTGATCGTCAGCAGCCCGAGGCTCGGGGGCGTGTCGATGCAGATGAAGTCGTAGTCCTCGAGGATCGGCTTGAAGGCGCGCTCCAGCGACCGCTCGCGACCGATCATCGCGCTCATGGCGATCTCCGCGCCGGCGAGGTCGATCGAGGAACAGGCGAGGTCGATCTCGCGCTTGCGGATGACCTCCCGGATCGAGATCGAGTGCACGAGCACGTCGAACATCGACTTCTCGACCTGGTCGGGATCGATGCCCTGCGACATCGTGAGGTTGCCCTGCGGATCCATGTCCACGCAGAGGACGCGATGACCCTCCTCCGCGAAGGCGCAGGCGAGGTTCAACGTGGTCGTCGTCTTGGCGACGCCGCCCTTCTGATTGGCGAACGCGATGACCTTGGCCCTGTTCTCCACGGGAGACTCAGCTTTCTTTGTCGGGGGAACCCGTACGGCGCTGTATTCGCACGTGCGTTATGGATTCCTCCATGCGCGAGCTATCACATTGGGACGACGCCGCGTCCGAGACCGCGGACCTGGGCACGATCGGCGGCACGGAGCACTGGCTGAGCGGCGCGGTCGGCGCACAGCGGCTGGGCGCCAGCCGCGTCGTGGTGCTGCCCGGCAAGGCGTCGACGCCGCAGCACGCCGAGGACGAGGAGGTCTTCTACGTCCTGGGCGGCAGCGGCTGGAGCGTGCAGGAGGACGGCTGCTTCGCCGTCGCGGCCGGGGACGTCGTCTTCTACCGGGCGTGGGAGCCCGCCCACACGCTCGTGGCCGGCGACGAGGGCATCGAGTACATCGCGTTCGGCACCACCGATTCCGAGAACGGCGGGGTCCGCTTCCCGCGCATCGACAAGGTCCGTCTGGCCGGTCACCTGCTCAGCGGCGACCACACCCACCAGTGGGAGCTCGAGGCGAAGCTGCCGCGGATCGAGGTCTCCGACCCGCCCGACCCGCGTCCGACGACCATCGTCAACGTCGCGGACCTCGAGCCGGTCAACTACGACGCGGGGCCTGCCCAGGCCGAGGCCTGGTTCCTCACACGCGGGCTGGGTGCTCGCGGGATCGCGCTGAACCGAGCCGACCTCCGGCCGGGCGGCGAGTCGGCCCCACTGCACTGCCACTCGGCCGTCGAAGAGCTCTTCGTCGTCCTCGAGGGCGACGGGGTCCTGCTGCTCGGCAGCGACGAAGCCGAGCATCCGGTCGGCACCGGGAGCATCGTCGGGCGGCCGGCCGGGACGGGGCAGGCCCATGGCTTCCGCGCCGGCGACGACGGGCTGTCGATGCTCATGTTCTCCGACAAGCATCCCGGCGACATGACGTTCTATCCGCGCAGCGGCAAGGTCACCCTGCGCGGCCTGGGCATCACCTTCCAGCCCGAGATCGTGCCCTGGGCCGACGCTTGAGCCTGCTCGACCACGAGCTGCTGGTCGTCACGGGCAAGGGCGGCGTCGGCAAGTCCACGGTGGCCGCGGCGCTGGCGGTCGCCGCCGGGCGGCGCGGCCTGCATGCCGTGGTGGCCGAGGTCGGCGGTCGGCGCGACGCGGCGGCGCTGCTCGGCGCGGCCGATGTCGACCACATCTCGATCTCCCCGCGCGAGGCGATGGATGAGTACCTGCGCGACCAGCTGCCGCGCGCGGTCGCCGAGCTCCTGTCGCACTCCGGCACCTTCGCGGCGTTCGTCGAGGCCACCCCGGGGATGAACGAGCTGCTGACCATCGGCAAGGTCTGGGAGCTCGCGTCCGAGCACCGGCGGACCCCCGGCGCGGACCCCTACGACCTGGTGATCCTCGACGCGCCGGCCAGCGGTCACGGCCTGGCGCTTCTCGGCGCGCCGCGGACGTTCTCCGAGGCCGCCCGCGTCGGCCCGATCCACCGCCAGGCCGCGATCATCCACGAGACGCTCAGCGACCCGGCGCGGACCGCGCTGGTGGCGGTGACGCTTCTGGAGGAGACGCCGGTCAACGAGACGCTCGAGCTGCGCGCCGCGCTCGCCGAGCGGATGGGCCTGGAGCTGTCGCTGGTCGTGGCCAACGGCGTCGTCGCCGACCGGCTGACGGCCGCCGAGGCGGGCGAGCTCGAGGCGCTCGGCGCGCAACCGGACTCGCCGGTCGGTGCCGCGCTGTGGGCCCACGAGCGCGCGCTGGGACAGCGGCGCCAGCTGCGGCGGCTGCGCGCCGGCCTGGACGCCGCGCCGGTCCGGTTGCCGTTCGTCTTCGCCACGGCCCTCGACGCGGCCGCCGTGGCCGACCTGGCCACGGCG
>JAWVFY010000387.1:0-3001 GCA_033855575.1 Solirubrobacteraceae bacterium | reverse complement strand
GGAACAGAGGACGCTGCTTCGCGACACGGGCCTGGCGGCGCAGGAGATGGAAGTACTGCGCGGGTGTCGTGACGTTCGCGACGCGGATGTTGCCCTCGGCGGCGAGCTGCAGCCAGCGCTCGAGGCGGCCGGAGGAGTGCTCCGGGCCCGAGCCCTCGTAGCCGTGCGGGAGCAGCAGCGTCAGCCGCGAGGACTGCCCCCACTTGGCCAGGCCGGAGACGATGAACTGGTCGATGACCACCTGCGCCGAGTTGACGAAGTCGCCGAACTGCGCCTCCCAGATGACGAGCGTCTCGGGCGCCTCGGCGGAGTAGCCGTACTCGAAGCCGAGGCAGGCGATCTCCGACAGCGGCGAGTTGTGCAGCTCCATCGGAGCCAGCGCGCCAGGGAGGTTCTGGATCGGCGAGACCGTCTGGCCGGTCTTGGCGTCGTGCAGGACGAGGTGGCGCTGGGAGAACGTGCCGCGCTCGGTGTCCTGGCCGGTGAGGCGGATCGGCGTGCCCTCGGTGAGCAGCGTGGCGAAGGCGAGCGACTCGGCGTGGGCCCAGTCGATCCCGCCCTCGGGGCCCAGCGCGTCGCGCCGGCGCTCGAGCTGCTTGACCAGCTTGGGATGGACCGTGAAGCCGTCGGGGACCCGCAGCAGCTCATCGTTGAGCGAGCGCAGGCGGTCGACGCCGACGGCGGTCTTGACCTCGGGTGAGGGCGAGCGGTCGAGCTGGTACTCGCCCGTGCCCTGCTCGACCATGTCGCCGGCGGCATCCTTGAGCTTGGCCTTGAGGTCCTGGTGCAGCCGGGTGAGGTAGTCCCAGACCTCCTGCTGCTGGGCGTCGACCTCCTCGGCCGTGATCACGCCCTGCTCGATGAGCTGCTCGGAGAACAGCTCGCTGACGCGCTTCTTGTTCTTGATCTTGGCGTACATCTCGGGCTGGGTGTACGCGGGCTCGTCGGCCTCGTTGTGGCCGAAGCGGCGGTAGCCGATCAGGTCGATCAGCACGTCGTGGCCGAACTCCTCGCGGAAGGCGAAGGCCAGCCGCACGGCCGAGATGCACGCGGCCACGTCGTCGGCGTTGACGTGGATGATCGGGATGTCGTAGCCCTTGGCCAGGTCGGAGGCCCACCGGGTCGAACGCGAGTCCTCCGAGTCGGTCGTGAAGCCCACCTGGTTGTTGGTGATCAGGTGGACCGTGCCGCCGACCTTGTAGCCGTCGAGGCCCTGGAGGTTCAGCGACTCCGCCACCACGCCCTGGCCGGGGAACGCCGCATCGCCGTGCAGCACGATCGGCACGGCCGAGTTCGTGTCGCGGTGCGCGTGCGGGCCCTGGCGCGTCGTCTGCGCGGCGCGCGTGGCGCCGACGACGACCGGATGGACGAACTCGAGGTGCGAGGGGTTGGACTCGAGGTTGACGAGGATCGACTCGCCGTTGGGCAGCTGGTAGGAGCCCTGGGCGCCGTGGTGGTACTTGACGTCGCCGGTGCCGCCCTGCGGGATCGTCGTGATCGCCTCGAGCGTCGACGCGCCCTCGAACTCGGCGAAGATCGTCTCGTAGGGGCGGCCGAGGTTGTGGGCCAGCACGTTGAGGCGGCCGCGGTGGGCCATGCCGACGACGACCTCGCGGGCGCCATGCGCCGCACACAGCTGGATCAGCTCATCGACCATCGGCACGGTCATGTCGAGGCCCTCGACCGAGAACTGCTTCTGGCCCAGGTAGGCCTTGTGCATGAACCTCTCGAAGGCATCGACCTCGACCAGCCGCTTGAGGAGCGCCTTCTGCTCCTCGTTGGTCAGTGGCTTGCGGAAGTCGCCGCGCTCGATGTGCTCGCGCAGCCAGACGCGCTGGCGGTGGCTGCCCACGTGCTCGATCTCGTAGGCGATCGAGCCGCAGTAGGTCTCGCGCAGGAGCGGCAGCGCGTCGGCCAGCGTGGCGCCCGGGACGTAGAGGCGCAGGATCCGCGCGGGGATTCGGGCCATCAGCTCGGGGGTGAGGCCGAGCGGCGCCGGGTCCAGCGCGGGGTCCCCCTCGGGCTCCATGCCCAGCGGGTCGAGCTTGGCGGCCAGGTGGCCGTGGGTTCGGTGGGCCTTCAGCAGCGAGGTCGCCGCCTGGACCGCCTGGAGCAGGTCCTCGTCGACGGCGCCGGCGACGCCCGCTCCCGGCGCGGTCGTGTCGCGCACCGCGGCTGCGGCAGCGGCGGGCGCCGGCGGCGTGGGCGGGGGGCCGAGCTCGGCGCCCAGCGAGGCGAAGACCCCCTCGTAGAAGCCGTACTCGCCCTGCAGGAAGGCCTCGACCGTCTGCAGGAAGCGCCCCGACTCCGCGCCCTGGATGACGCGGTGGTCGTAGGTGGAGGTCATCGTCATGACCTTCTCGGCGCCGATCATGTCGCCGACGGCCCCGAGGCCGACCGGATAGGCGATCGAGCCGGTGGCGACGATCGTGCCCTGTCCGGTCATCAGCCGCGGCACCGAGGCGACGGTGCCGATGCCGCCCGGGTTGGTCAGCGAGATGTTCGCGCCGGTCAGGTCGTCGGCGGTCAGCTTGTTCTCGCGCGCGCGGGCGATGAGGTCGTCGAAGGCGGCCTTGAAGTCGGTGAACGACATCCGCCCGGCGTCGCGGATGACCGGCACCATCAGCGTCCGGGTGCCGTCCTTCTTCTCGACGTCGACGGCGACGCCCAGGTTGACCTGGCCGTCGACGACTCGGAACGGCTTGCCGCCGTCCTCCTCGAAGCGATGGGCCATCACGGGCATCTGCTGCTCGACGGCCAGCGCGATGGCGTACGCGATCAGGTGCGTGAACGAGGCCTTGTGCCCGGCGCTCTTGAGCTCCTTGCGGCGGGCGTCCATGACCGTCACGGTCATCGTGCGGAACGAGGTCGCGGTCGGGATCGACCGGCTCTCGTCCATGTACTTGGCCAGCATCGCGGCGCTGCCCTTGAGCGCCAGGCGCTCCGCGGCCGGCGCACTCGCGCCGTTCGATCCGCTGAGGACGTCGGCCTTGGTGATCCG
>JAWVFY010000386.1:0-2579 GCA_033855575.1 Solirubrobacteraceae bacterium | reverse complement strand
TGAGCACGCCTTTCAGGATCGCATCGATCGAGGGACTTAACCCCTGGTTCAGCGGCGTGTCGCGCGCGCAGGAGGCCGTTACGTAACCCGAGAATGACAGGTGTGCTGTTACGAAACCCGAGTTCGTCACCGCCCGCGCATCAAGTGCCGCTGAATCCGACGCCTGATCCGCCGGACGTTGATTACGCGTGGAAGGCTTTGGCCCGGGTCAATGAGTCGGTCAAGCACTCGAGGGCGAAACTCGGGGCGCTGTTGGCTGCCTCGGGCGTGGCAGGCACTCCTGCGTTAAACCTGGTGAAGTACCGCTCGCGCGCGGGTTGGGTCGTCAGCACGACGACCAGCGCGACCTTCTGAGCCGCGGGAGCCGGCGTGAATGTCACCGTCCTATGCGGGGGCGAGAGCCTTGAGCGCGACGTGTCACTCGCCAGCGGACACGAGGTCGCCCGGTCGCTCGCCCGTGCCGGTCACGTCGTAGCGTTGCACGACCCGGCCGCTCCCTCGCCCTGCCTGTACGACAGCGAGATCGATCGCGGTCTCGTCCCGACGGCCCCGGTGGCCCCTGCCCCGCCGGCGGCTCCCCTCGGTCCGGACTGCGAGCGGCGGATGCTTGCCGACCGCACCGGCGGCGAGACCTTCGCACGGATGGCCCGCAGTGACGCCGTATTCCTCGCCTTCCACGGGGGACGCGGTGAGGACGGCCACGTCCAGGCGCTGCTCGAAATGGGGGGCGTGCCCTTCTCCGGGGCGGGGAGTACCACGTGTGCTCTCGCGTGGGACAAGGCGCTGACGCTGCGGCTGCTCGCCGTCGCGGGGATCGCAGTCCCTGCGCAGAGGATCGTCCCCGCCGCGGCGACGACGGCCACGGCCGCCGCCGGGCTCATCGACGTCGGACCCGTAGTAGCCAAGCCGTTGACGGGCGGTTCTTCGGTCGCGGTCTCGGTCATAGACACCGCGGCCCGTCTCGACGAGCACGTTGCGGGAACCGCGGAGACCCTCGTCGTTGAGGAGTTCCTCCCGGGTCGCGAGTACGCGGTGGCCGTCGTCGACGGCGTCCCGCTCCCCGTCGTGGAGATCGAGACGCCGGAGGGCGTCGACATCTTCGACTACGCGAGCAAGTATCAGCCCGGCGGTGCGCGCGAAACGTGCCCGGCCGACGTCGCCCCCCGGGTCGCAGACGAGATGATCTCTGCTGCGGTCGAGGCACACGCCCTGCTCGGGTTCGCCTCCGCGCACTCTCGCAGCGACTTTCGTTGTGACGCTTCAGGCCGTCCCCGACTCCTCGAGGTCAACGCTCTGCCGGGGCTGACCCCGACGAGTCTGCTCCCTCTCGCGGCCGTCGCGCACGGCTGGTCCTACGACGAGCTCGTCACACGGATTCTGTCGGCCTTGTCCTGACCGGCGCGAGCAGGACCGTCGTTGTAACGACGACCGCGGTCGCTGTGAGCCAGGCGAGCCGGATCGACCCGACGTTCCCGATGACACCCCAGAGGACGATCGCGACCCCGGCCTGCGCCGCAGGGACCTCGTTGGCGCTATGCACCGTGACGGCACTTGCAGGCAGGTCGACGGCCACGTAGCTAGCCCGAGTGCCGGCGATGCGGTTCGCGGTGTAGGCCGCGTCGGCGCCGACGAAGCCCAGCAGCGCGGAGCCGCGGGTGTGCTGCCAGGGCAGGCCGAGGAAGTGCAGCCCGGGCACCGGGCTCGCGCCGCGGTCATGAGCCACGCGGCCATCGCTGGTGATGCCCGGTATCTGGATCCAGGAGTAGTCGGCCCGGAAGCCGGTCGCCCAGATCACGGTGGCTGGGCTGGCCTGGCCACCGTCGGCGAAGTGGGCCGTGGCCTCGTCGGCGCGGGCCAGCCGGCCGTGCAGCTGGACGCCGGCACGGCGCAGTTGTCGCAGGCTGGAGCCGATGAGCAGGTCGCCGCGGGCCCGGAACTTCCGCCCAAGCCGCGAGTCGGCGGGCGCGCTGAACATCCCGAGCCGGGTCAGCCACCAGAACAGGTCCTTGCCGAGGAGCCGTTTCGGGACCTGCGTGAGCGAGGAGCCGACGGCCAGGTGTACCGGGCGGGTTGCGCAGAGTTCGGCCGCGATCTGCACGCCGGAGTTCGCTCCGCCGACAACGAGGACCGGGCCGGGCGCTAGCTGCGCGGGGTTGCGGTAGCCGCTGCTGTGCAGCTGAACGATGTCCGGGCCGAACGCGCAGGAGATGGCGGGGATGACGGGAACCTGGAACGGTCCGGTCGCGACCACTACCTGCCGTGCGAGGAACAGGCCTCGGCCGGTGTGGACGGTGAACAGGTCTTCGGTCCGGGTGAGTGCGGTGACGGCGGTGTCGAGCTGTACCGGCAGCCGGAACTCATCGACGTAGCCGCGCAGGTAGTCAGCGACTGCGTCCTTGGTCGGGTAGCTGTCCGGCTCGGCCGGGAACGCCATGCCCGGCAGGGACGAGTACCGCGCCGAGGTGAACAGCGTCAGGGAGTCCCACCGGGATCGCCAGGTGTTGCCGATCTCCGCTGCAGCATCCAGCACGAGGAAAGCCAGTCCGTGCTGCTGTAGCTGGTGCGCGAGGGCGAGGCCG
>JAWVFY010000385.1:0-4516 GCA_033855575.1 Solirubrobacteraceae bacterium | reverse complement strand
GGCCTCGGCCTCGCGCTGCGCCTCGCCCAGCAGGGCGTGCCCGTCGTCATCGGCTCGCGCGACGGCGCCCGCGCACACGCCGCGGCGGCCGACGCGGCGCAGCGCGTCCCGGGCGGCTCGTTCGAGGGCCTGGAGAACGGCCCGGCCGCCGCGCGCTCCGAGATCCTCTTCCTCACGGTCCCGTTCCGCTCGCAGTCCGAGACGCTGACGAACCTCAAGGGCCACCTGCGCGACGGGCAGATCCTCGTCGACGCGACCGTCCCGCTGGCCGCGGCGGTCAGCGGCAAGGCGACCCGGATGCTCGGTGTGTGGCAGGGCAGCGCGGCCCAGCAGGCCCAGGAGATGGTCCCCGACGGCGTCCGCGTGGTCAGCGCGCTGCACACCGTCAGCGCCGAGATGCTCCGCGATCTCGACCATGAGCTGGCCGAGGACACGATCGTCTGCGGCCGCAAGGCCGACAAGGCCCCGGTCATCGCGCTGCTCGAGCTGATCTCCGGCCTGCGCCCCGTCGACGGCGGCCTGCTGGAGAACTCCCGCACGACCGAGGCGCTGACCGCGCTGCTGATCGGCTTCAACGCCCGCTACAAGACCCACGCGGGCATCCGGATCACCGGGCTGCCGACCCCGTGAGCGTCGTCGTCCTCGCCGGTGGGACAGGGGGCGCGAAGCTCGCTCGCGGCCTGCTCGACGTCACCGACGAGCTCGTCGTCGTGGCCAACACCGCCGACGACCTGGAGGCCTACGGCTCGCACGTCTCCCCCGACCCCGACCTCATCACGTTCTCGCTGCTCGACCGGCTGGACCCGCGCGGTTGGGGCCTCGCCGGCGACACCTTCGAGGTCATGGCCGGGCTGGGCGAGATCGGCGCGGAGGCCTGGTTCTCGCTCGGCGACCGCGACCTCGCCTACTCGATCGAGCGCCGCCGCCGCCTCGAGGCGGGCGAACGGCTGACCGAGGCCCAGGCGGCGATCGGTGCGGGCCTCGGGCTGCGCGTGCCGGTTCTGCCGATGTGCGACGAGCCGGTGCGCACCCGCGTGCGGACGGCCGGCGGCTGGCACGACTTCCAGGCCTTCATGATCCAGCTCGGCGGCTCCGCCGTCGACTTCGACGCGGTCGACGGCGTGGAGCTGGTCGGCATCGAGGCCGCGCAGGTCACGCCCGAGGTGCGCGACGCGCTCACCGCGGCCGACGTGATCGTCATCGGCCCGTCGAACCCGATCATCAGCATCGGGCCGATCCTGCGCGTGGCCGGGATGGGCGATGCACTACGCGCTGCGCCCGCGCCGGTGGTGGCCGTCAGCCCGATCGTCGCCGGCGTCAGCGTCAAGGGGCCCACGATGGGCTTCATGCGCTGGGCCGGCGTCGAGCCGACCAACGCCGGCGTGGCACAGCTCTACGGCGACCTGCTCGACGGCCTCGTGGCCGACGGCCGTGTTGACGGGCTGCCGACCCTGGAGACCGACACGCTGATGAGCGATCCGGAGGCGCGGCGCCGCGTCGCGCAGGAGACGCTCGACTTCGCGCGGGCACTGCGGCGATGAGGACGATCGCGGTGCTGCCCGTCAAGGCGTTCGAGCACGCCAAGACGCGGCTGGCCGCGGACCTCGGCCTCCCTCAGCCCGAGCTCGCGGCGCAGATGGCCGGCGGCGTGCTGCGCGCGCTGTGTGCCAGCGAACGCGTCGAGCGCGTGCTGGTGGTCACCCGCGAGCGCTCGGCGATGAACCTCGCCGACGAGCTCGGCGCGGAGATCGTGCACGAGGAGGAGCTGCGCGGGCACAGCGCCGCCGCGATGCTCGGCGTCGCCCGCGCGGTCGAGCTCGGCGCCGAGCGCGTGCTGCTCGCCGCCGGCGACTGCCCGCTGCTGACGAGCGCCGACGTCGACGACCTGCTCGCCCGGCACACCGAGCCGGGCGTGGTCATCCTCACCGACCGCCACGGCACCGGCACCAACGGCCTGCTGCTCACGCCGCCCACGGCGATCCCGCCGTCGTTCGGGATGGGCAGCCGCGAGCGCCACGCCGAGATCGCCCACCACAACGGCGTGCCGTGGACGGTCGAGTCGATCCCGGCGTTCGCGATCGACGTCGACACCGCGGACGACCTCGCCGCCGTCCGCGCCGCGACCCCGTGATCGCCGCCGAGGCGATCGCTGGGCTGCCCGAGGTCGCCGCCGGGACCGACCTCGGCGCGCTGCTCGCCCCGCACGTACGCGACGGCGACGTGCTCGTGCTCGCCCACAAGGTGGTCTCGAAGGCCGAGGGCCGCCTCGTGCGCCTGGCCGATGTGGAGCCGGGCGACCAGGCCACCGCCCTGGCCCGCGAGCACGGCAAGGATCCCCGCCACCTGCAGGTGATCCTCGACGAGACCGCCGAGATCGTCCGCGCGCGCCCGGGCGTCCTCATCTGCCGCACGCACCACGGCTTCGTCTGCGCCAACGCGGGGGTCGACACGTCCAACGCCCCGCCCGGCTCGCTCGTGCTGCTCCCGCGCGACCCCGACGCCAGCGCCCGGGCCCTGCGGGCCGCGCTGGCCCCGACCCGCTGCGCGGTGGTGATCGCCGACTCCTTCGGGCGCGCCTGGCGGATGGGCCAGGCCGACGTCGCCATCGGGCTGGCCGGGCTCGCGCCGCTCGACGACTGGCGCGGGCGCACCGACCGCTCGGGCATGACCCTGCAGGCCACGCTCATCGCCGTTGCCGACCAGGCGGCGAGCGCCGCCGACCTGGCCCGGGCCGGCAAGGACGCCGGGCACCCCGCGGTGCTCGTCCGCGGGCTCGAGCGATTCGTCAGCGACGAGGACGGCACGGGCGCGGCCGCGCTGATCCGGCCCCGCGACGAGGACCTCTTCGGCTGACGAGGCGGTAGCTACTCCTTGCCGCGGAAGAACGCGAACCAGATCACGGGCAGCGCGATCCAGCCGAGGATCAGCGGGATCAGGAGCATCGCGTCGCTCATGACCCCAGCCGCACGACGCGCAGGCGCCGCTCGCCGCGCGGTGTGTTGAACACGGCGATCTCGCCGGCCTTCTTGCCCAGCAGCGCCTGGGCCACCGGTGACTCGGCCGACAGCTTGCCGGCGGCCATGTCGGCCTCGGTGGGCCCGACGATCGTGTAAGTCGACTCGCGCGGAGCGGCTTCGTCGGAGACGGTCACCGTCGCGCCGAACGCGACCGCGTCCGCGGCGCCCTTCGGGGCCTCGACCACCCGCGCGTCGCGCAGGCGCTGCTGGAGGCGCAGGATCCGCGTCTCCAGGTGGGCCTGATCCTCCTTGGCGATGTGGTACTCGGCGTTCTCCTTGAGGTCGCCGAGCTCGCGTGCCGCGAGGATCCGTTTGGCCATCTCGCGGCGCCCCTCCCCCTCGAGCTCGGCCAGCTCCGCCTTGAGCGCCTCGAGGCCCTCCGGGGTGATCGCTCCCTCCGCGCTCATGCCGCCACCGCGGGCGCGAGCGGATGCTCGGCGCGGATGTCGTAGAGCGTGGTGCGCTCGGCGGCCGGGCGGCCGGCGGCGTGCGCGGCGGCGATCAGCTCGGGCGGGTCGAGGCGCACCCCGTGATAGCTGCCGGCGAGCCGGCTGATGTTCTCCTCCATGAGCGTGCCTCCGAGATCGTTGACACCCCACCGCAGCGCCTCGGTGGCGGCCTCCAAGCCCATCTTGACCCACGAGGCCTGCAGGTTGCGGATCGTGCGGCCCAGCGCGAGGCGGAAGACTGCGGTGTGCTTGAGGTTCTCCTCGCGCGAGATCTCCTCGACGCCGTGCGTGCGGCCCAGCAGCGTGTGGAACGGGATGAAGCTCAGCGGCACGAACTCGGTGATGCCGCCCGTGCGCTCCTGCAGCTCGCGCACGACGCGCATGTGCTCGGCGAGCTCCCATGGCTCCTCGATGTGGCCGAACATCACCGTCGAGGTCGAGCGCAGCCCGGCGGCATGGCTGGCCTCGATGATCTCCACCCAGCGCGCGACCGGCAGCTTGTTGGGCGAGATCCTCCCGCGCACGCCGTCGTGGAGCACCTCGGCCGCCGTGCCCGGCGTGGAGCCCAGGCCGGCCTCGCGCAGGCGCGCGAAGACCTCGAGCGGCGGCAGGCCCGAGACGTCGCACATGTGCGCGATCTCCATCGGCGAGTAGGCGTGCAGGTGCAGCTCCGGCGACGTGTCCTTGAGCACACGCAGCCAGCGCAGGTACTCCTCGAGCCCCCAGTCGGGGTGGATGCCCGACTGCATGCAGATCTCGGTCGCGCCGTAGTCGACGGCCTCGCGGACCCGCGCGCGCAGGTCGTCCTCGCCGTGCTCGTAGGCGTCGGGCGAGCGGCGGCCCTGGCCGAAGCCGCAGAAGGCGCAGCCCACGACGCAGATGTTCGAGGCGTTGATGTTGCGGTTGACGACGAAGGTCACGAGGTCGCCGGCCAGCTCGGCGCGCAGCTCATCGGCCGCCTGGCGCATGTCCTCGATCGCCTCCGGGCGCGTTTAGGCGAACAGTGCGGTGAGCTCGTCCTCGGTCAACGCCCCGCCGTCGCTGGCCCGC
>JAWVFY010000384.1:0-4742 GCA_033855575.1 Solirubrobacteraceae bacterium | reverse complement strand
CGTTCAGCCCGATCCGGAAGCCGATCAGGAAGATGGTCGCCACCGCCAGCCAGCTGACAGGCACGAGCAGCCGCAGCGGCGGGCCCGGGCCGCGCCGCCGGGCGATGGTCAACATGCGGATCAGGAGGTAGATCAGCGGCGGGTAGACCAGCGGGACCGACATTCCGATGTCGGCGTGGTTGAAGAACGCCAGCGAGATCGAGAACGCGCTGAGCACGAGCAGGTCGACATGCAGCCACTGGCGCCAGCGGCGCGGGTTGACGAACGGGACCACGAAGAGGATCGACAGCGGCACCCAGATCCATGGCGAGTTGACGATGCGGCCGAACGCGCCCGGGTATCCGCGGGCCATGCTCCAGGCGACCTGGTAGCCGGTCCACGCCTCGAGCACGGTGGCCGAGCCGTCGTCGATCAGGACCTGCCCGATCTCCCTGCGCTGCCGGCCCGCGGCGAAGTAGGAGACCTGCCAGCGCGTGGTGCCCTTCTCGAAGGCCTCCGCGTGCCAGCCGCGGTGACGGGCGAGCATGTCGCGGATCTTCGGCACGGCGCGGGCGATCGCCATCGCCTTGCGGGGCGTGAGCCGGTGGGCGACCGGCGCGACGCCCAGCTGGGTCGGCCGGACGAGCGCGTTGGGGTTGGTCGCGGGAGCCACCGGCATGGTCGCGGCGGGCGCCGAGGCCGAGCCGGCGGCCGATGTCCCCGCGGCCTGCGCGGGGACGGCCGATCCCGCCAGCGCCAGCATCACCAGCGCGGCGGCGAGGCGGTCAGCCATCGCCCACGCCGAAGTGCCCGAGGACCATCGGCGTCATGTCGGCGATCGACCACGCCCCGTGGTCGTGCGGAGGCTCCACGCCGCAGTAGGCCAGCGCGCCGACGGAGTCCGAGCGATGCAGCGACCCGTGGCTTCCGCCGCCGACGTGATCGACGCCGCCCCAGTCGGCGAACTCCCAGCCCGCGCCGGCCGACAGCAGCAGGTCGCCCGACGTCGGGCAGATCAGCGCCGCCCAGACCCGCGCCAGCGCGTCGGGGTACTCGTCGCAGTGCAGCACGCCGTCGCGCACCTCCGCGGCCAGGACGTCGAGCTGGCCGTCGATGCGCCAGGCCGCACCGCGCGCGTCGCGCACGTCGCCGCCGGGCGCGAAGCGCACCATGCCGGCGCGGGAGGCGATGACGCCCTCGTCGCGGTCGTGGTCGCGCCACATCGCCAGCTCGATCCCGTCGACCGCCAGCGCCGCCTTGGCCAGCCGCGGAGGGATCGCGTGGCGGGCGTCGTCGACCAGCACGTAGACCATCGCTGAGCGCTGCGCCGGGCACAGCGCGATCTCCGCATCGGCCGGCTTGGCGTTGGGCGCCAGCACGGTCCAGTCCTCGAAGGCATCGCCGAGGTCGATGCGCCGTTCGACCTGGGCGTGGGAGTGGTCGGCGACGATGATCACCGCGTGCTCGTCGAGGAATCGCTCGGGCCCCCCGCCCGCGTGCATGATCCGTTCGAGCTGGCGATCGGCGTTGGCGATCGAGGTGACCTGCGCGTGCGGGCCGTGCTTGTGGGAGTGCGTGTCGTTGTCGGGCAGCGAGAGCAGCAGGAAGTCGAAGAGGTCGTGCTCGACCAGGTAGGACGACACGCAGCCGGCGTGCTGGTCGCGCAGGCCCGGCATGCCCAGCTGCGAGCGACAGCCGGTGTCGCGGCTGGCGAAGATGTCGGCGTAGAACAGCTCCCCGGGCCCCATCACGTGCCGGCGCCACAATGTCCCGGCCAGGCGCGTGAGCGCCAGCTCGCGCGAGACCTCGTGGCGGTGGCGCCCGCGATAGATCAGGTAGGTCGTCCCGGCGGTGCGCACGCCCGCGTCGTCGAGGCGCTCGAACACCGTGGGCACATCGGCCGGCAGGTGCTCGGAGTTCATGTTGAAGACCGTGTCGGTGAGCTGGCGGGCGATGCCGAAGCGCCGGGCGGCGCTGAAGCTCGAGCCGTACTCGACGTAGCGCTTCTCGGCCCGCGAGAACCAGTTCATCGAGGGGATCCGGTGGGCGTCCTGCAGCCGGCCGGTACCGATCGCTCCCGCGCACACCGGCGTCACCGACGGGAACGCGGCGCTCGCACCCGTGCGGACGTGGGTCCCGCGGTCGATCACCGCCTGGAAGGCGGGCGCGCGGCCGGTCTGCAGCGCCCGCTCGAGCATGGCCGGCTTGAGCCCGTCGACGACGGCGAGGACGAGCTTGCCCGGCCGGCTCAACGCAGGATGCGCAGGCCGGCGTACTTGCCGCCCGCGCGCCGGCGCCCGCCGGCCAGCAGCCAGGCGAGGAACGCCAGCACGACGAGCGACACCGGCGGCAGCGCGATGCTCAGCGCGGCCACGACGAGGGCGACGCTGTCGAACCAGAACGGGAGGGCGCGCTGGGCCTGCTCGTCGAGCCGGGCCGCCGTGCGGGCAGCGAGGTTGCGGACCGCGGCCTGGGCCAGCAGCGCGCAGGCGGCGCCGCCGAACAGGCCCAGCAGCGTCCAGCCGATCGCGTCGTGGCCGTGGTCGGCCAGCGTCCCCGCGAACAGCAGCGCGCCGAGACCGACCGCAACGCCCCCGATGGCGGCCTCCGACGGGCCCTCGTCGAGCATCCGGCGCAGCACAAAGCTCAGCACCATCAGCACGGCCACGCAGATGATCCATACCGGGCTCTCGAGGAACACGTAGCTGGTCCCGTCGAAGTCCACGCCCCAGTTGGCGCTGGCCAAGATGCCCGCCACGATGGCGGGCAGGAACGGCCGGACGCCCGCTGCGGCGCCGAGGCCAAGGCCCTGGCAGATGTCGAGAAACAGGTGCACGTGCGGTACGGTGGCGCCGCATGACGATAGACGAGACCCCTCGTGGGCCCCGGTCTCGCCGTCCGCCCGCCCGCAGCTCCGCGCGCGACATCGAACGCTACGACGGGCTCTTTGCCGCGCGCACCCGCGTCATGAAGTCCTCGGCCATGCGCGACCTCATGGCGATCACCGAGCGCCCCGAGGTCATCTCGCTGGCCGGCGGCCTCCCGGACACGTCGACCTTCCCGCCGGAGTCGCTGGCCGCGCTGCTCTCGCACGTCGCGGCCGCCAGCGCCGCCCGGGCGCTGCAGTACGGGCCTACCGAGGGCCTGGCGGCGGTCGCGCAGTGCATCGAGCAGGTCATGGCCGCCGAGGGCGTCCGGATCGACCCGCAGGACGTGCTGGTCACCACGGGCGGCCAGCAGGTCATCGACCTCGTCTGCAAGACGCTGATCGATCCCGGCGACGTGATCGTCGCCGAGGCGCCGACCTACCCCGGCGCGGTGCCCGCGTTCTGCGCCTACCAGGCCGACGTCGTGCAGATCCCGATGGACGCCGACGGCATGCGCGTCGACGAGCTCGAGGCCACGCTGGACCGGCTCGAGGCCGAGGGCCGGCGCCCGAAGTTCATCTACACGATCCCGAACTTCCAGAACCCGGCCGGCGTGACCCTGTCGCTCCCCCGCCGCCGCCGCCTCGTCGAGGTCGCCCACGAGCGCGAGCTGCTCGTCCTCGAGGACAACCCCTACGGCCTGCTGCGCTACGAGGGCGACCCGCTTCCCACGCTGCTCGAGCTCGACCAGGAGCAACGCGGGGGGCAGTTCGTCATCTACCTCGGGACCTTCTCGAAGATCCTCTCCCCCGGGATCCGCTTGGGCTGGTCGGTCGCACCGCGGCCGGTGCTGGAGAAGATGAACCTCGGCAAGCAGGGCGCCGACCTGTGCTCGTCGTCGCTGAGCCAGCTGTTCGTGGCCACGTACTTCGAGGAGCGCCGCTGGGAGGACTACCTGGCCGAGCTGCGCGACCTCTACCGCGGCCGCCGCGACACGATGCTCGAAGCGCTGGCCGAGCACTTTCCGCCCGAGGCGACGTGGACGCACCCGCAGGGCGGGCTGTTCATCTGGGCGACGCTGCCCGACTACATCGACACGACCGACCTGCTGGCGCGCGCGCTCGACGATCGCAACGTCGCCTTCGTCCCGGGCCGCGCCGCGTTCGTGGACGGGCGCGGCGGCTCGGCGATGCGCCTGAACTTCTCCGGTGTCTCGGACGACGACATCCGCGAGGGCGTGCGGCGCATCGGCGAGGTCATCCGCGAGCAGGTCGCGCTCTACGGGACGCTGACCGGGCAGGCGCCGCCGCCGCCCGCCGCCGCCGCGGAGGATCCCGAGGGGCTGGCCGACGTGCTCAAGCTGCCGCACCGCCCGCGGCGCCAGCAGCGCCGCGCGGGCACGTGAGCCACGTCGCGGTCCTCAAGGGCGGCCGGTCGCTGGAGCGGGGCGTCTCGCTGCGCTCCGGCGCCCGGGTCGAGGACGCGCTGGAGCGCCTCGGCCACCGGGTGACGGGCATCGATGTGGGCCACGACCTCGTCGCTCGCCTGCGCACCGAGGCACCCGACGTGGCGTTCGTCGCACTGCACGGCCGCGACGGCGAGGACGGCACCGTCCAGGAGCTGCTGGAGATCCTCGGCATCCCCTACACCGGCTCGGGCGTGGGGGCCTGCATGCGCTGCGCCGACAAGGTGCTGTCCAAGCACGCGTTCCGCGCGGCGAGCCTGCCGACGCCCGACTTCTTCGCGTTCAGCGAGGCCGCGTTCAAGGAGCTCGGCGCCGCCGATGCGCTGCCGGCGATCGAGGAGCGGCTCGGGTTTCCCCTCGTCGTCAAGCCCGCGAGCCAGGGCTCGGCGCTCGGGATCAAGTTCGCGGGGTCGCCGGAGGACGTGCCGGGC
>JAWVFY010000383.1:0-4599 GCA_033855575.1 Solirubrobacteraceae bacterium | reverse complement strand
GCCCGATGGTCGCCCTGAAGGGCAAGACCGAGCGGGTCCGGCTGTGGGCGCCCACCGTCCCCGGCATCACCTCGGCGGTCACGGTGACCGCCGCCCAACGACGGAGCCCCGCATGAGCAGCGTCCTCTACGAGAAGCGCGACCGCATCGCCTACGTCACGTTCAACCGGCCCGAGGCCCGCAACGCGATCGACCCCGAGATGCAGGAGCGGCTGATCGAGACGTGGACGAGCTTTCGCGACGACGACGACGTCGACGTGGCGATCGTCACCGGCGCGGGCGAGGCGTTCTGCGCGGGCGCCGACCTCAAGACCTACATCCCGCCGATCATCAAGGGCGAGAAGCGCATCCGCGACATCGTCGACCTCGGCTTCGGCGCCTTCACGCGCGGCCTCCACAGGACGACCAAGCCGATCGTCGGCGCGATCAACGGCTGGGCGCTGGCCGGTGGGCTCGAGCAGGCGCTGGCCTGCGACATCCGCATCGCCTCCGAGCGGGCGATGTTCGGCTCGTTCGAGGCGCGCCGCGGCTATCACCACGGCGACGGCGGGATCGTCCGCCTGGTCAACACGTGCGGCGTCGGGGTGGCGTCGCACATGCTGCTGACCGCCGAGCCGATCGACGCCCAGCAGGCGCTGGCCTGGCACCTCGTCACCAAGGTCGTGCCCCACGACGAGCTGATGGCCGAGGCCGAGACCGTCGCCCGCCAGATCCTGCGCAACTCCCAGCGCGCCGTGCGCAGCGCCAAGGAGACCATCCAGGAGGTCATCGGCTCCGACCTCGACGCGCAGCTGCGCATCGAGGCGTGGAACGCCTACACCTGTGCCGACAGCGCCGAGACACTCGCGCGCCTGCAGCAGTTCTACGACCGCACCGATCCCGGGAGGGTGGGCGCATGAGGTCCGAGATCTCGACCCAGGTCCACGGCGGCCGGCTGGTCGCCCGGCGGCTGAAGGCCCACGGCGTGACCAAGCTGTTCACGCTCAGCGGTGGGCACCTGTTCTCGATCTACGACGGCTGCCGCGCCGAGGGCATCGACATCGTCGACGTGCGCCACGAGCAGGCCGCGGCGTTCGCCGCCGAGGGCTGGGCGAAGGTCACGCGCGAGCCCGGCGTGGCCGCGCTGACGGCCGGCCCCGGCGTGACCAACGGTATGAGCGCGATGGCCTCGGCACTGCAGAACAACTCACCCATGGTCGTGCTCGGCGGCCGCGCGCCGGCGCTGCGCTGGGGGCAGGGCTCCCTGCAGGAGATCGATCACGTCCCGTTCGTGCGCCCGGTGACCAAGTTCGCCGCCACGCCCGGGTCGACCGGCGAGATCCCCGGGCTCGTCGACGAGGCGTTCGCCGCGGCGCTGGCGCCCCACAGCGGGCCGGCGTTCGTCGACTTCCCGCTCGACTACGTGTTCATGGAAGGGGAGGACCCGGGCGGCGAGGCGCTCGCGCTGGCCGAGCCCGCCGTCGACGGCAACGCGCTCGACCGCGCGGCGACGCTGCTGCGCGACGCCGAGCGCCCGGTGATCATGGCCGGCACCAACGCCTACTGGGCCCACGCCGAGGACGCGCTGCTGGCGCTGGCCCAGGAGCTGCGCATCCCGGTGTTCCTCAACGGCCTGGCCCGCGGCTCGGTGCCGGCCGACCACGAGCTCTTCTTCTCGCGGGCGCGCGGGACCGGCCTGAAGGGCGCCGACGTCGCGCTGGTCGTCGGCGTGCCGATGGACTTCCGCCTGGGCTTCGGTGCGGCGTTCGGCGAGGAGACCGAGCTGATCGTGCTCGACCGCGCCGAGCCGATCCGCGAGCATCCACGGCCGGTGGCCGCCGAGCTCTACGGCGACGTGGCGCGCGCGCTGTCGGCGCTGCGCGGCGGTGCCGGCAGCGGCGCCTCGACCGAGGCGTGGGTCGGCGAGCTGCGGAGCGCCGAGGACGCCAAGCGCGCCGAGGAGCAGGCCGATCTCTCCGACGACCGCGCCCCGCTGCACCCGATGCGCCTCTACCAGGAGCTGGGGGAGGTGCTCGACCGCGACGCGATCATCATCGGCGACGGGGGCGACTTCGTCTCCTACGCGGGCCGCGTAGTGCCGAGCTACGAGCCGGGCTGCTGGCTGGACCCCGGCCCCTACGGCTGCCTCGGCGCCGGGCCGGGCTACGCGCTGGCCGCCAAGCTGGCGCGGCCCGACAAGCAGGTCGTGCTGCTGCTGGGCGACGGCGCGTTCGGGTTCTCCGGCCTGGAGTTCGACACGCTGGCCCGCCACGGCGTCAACGTCGTCGGCGTCATGGGCAACAACGGCATCTGGGCGCTCGAGAAGCACCCGATGGAGTTCCTCTACGGCTACAGCGTGGCGGCCGAGCTGCGCCCCGAGACCCGGTATGACCAGGTCGTCGAGGCACTGGGCGGCCACGGCGCGCTGGTCTCGCGCGCCGAGGAGCTCAAGCCGGCACTGGCGCGGGCGTTCGAGGCCGGCAAGCCCGCCTTGGTCAACGTGCTCACCGACCCCAACGTCGTCTACCCGCGCCGGTCGAACCTGGCCTGAGCGCGGTGCGAGCCGCTACGGCGCGATCAGCGCCGCGAGGATCGCGGCGTCGAAGGCCTCCGGCGCCAGCGAGGTGACGCTGGCCCCGGTCAGCTCCTCGTCGGTCGGCCGGATGACCGGCTCGTCCTCGTCGTAATCGACGATCGGCGCCGACGTGTACAGCGGCTCGAGTGTGGTGGCAGAACCCATAGGGGTCTCCCTCCTCTCCCATCGGGGACGTCTGCGACGGTAACAGCCGCCGCATCAAGGAGGGCTTAAATCTTGTGAAGCCCGACCCCGGAAAACATGGAAGCCGCCCGAAGGCGGCTTCCAAAGTTGGCCCCGACAGGACGGGCAGGGGTACGTGCCATGAAGGGGCCGGTTAAGTGGTCTGAGCGGCGGGAGGCGCCGATTCAATGCGGCTACGCCCAGACCTATGGGTCGAACACCGAGTGGCCATGCTTTGCGGCACCGTCACCCTTTGCCCGACGGGAGGGAGTATGGGGTTCGAAGGTTCGCTCAGCAATCAGATACTCGTCCAGATCGACCCCTAGAAGTGGGGAGGCGACAGCTGAAAAGTGGTGCGTTATCGCGGGCGCCGCACGTGGCGCAGCGCACCCGCGGTGAACGCCAGCGCGGAGCTGGCGACGTAGGTCACCGCGCGCGATTCGTCACGGCGAGCTTGGCGCACCGCGATGAGAAACGGCACCACCCCGCGCAGCGCGAACCAGCGCGCCCCAGAGGACGCCGACCCGCGGCTGCGGGCGCCGTGCATCATCAGGGCGCCGTGCGATGTCCAGCGCTGCCACTCACCGCGGCTGCGGGCCGGGCGGTGAGCGCCGGCCGGTTCGATTCCGGGAACTTCGCGGCTGCCCACGACCAACCCCGCGTCCAGCGCGCGTTGCAGCAGCTCCGACACTGGTGCGTGACCGCCGATGCGCTCGGCTGCGTGCCCGTAGCCGCCGAGCCCCCGGTAGGCCTCCGTCGAGACGATCAGGCACTGGCACGGGCGGCCGACCGGCACGTAGCTGCCGGGGCGGGTGACGCGGCTGACCAGCTGGAGCGGCCCGACGTGCTCCCCGCGCCAGAGGCCGGCGCAGGAGACGGCCGCGACCTTTGGACTGTCGAAGGCGGGAGCCGCCGCTGCGAGCCAGGCGGGGCCGGCGCTCACACCGGGGAGCGGGACTCCGACCAGGCGCTCCGGCGCTGCGCGGATCGCCCGATCGAGCGCGGACCAGTGGTCGCTGGGGGCGCCGTCGACCAGCTCGACCCGGACCCCGGCCGCTTCGAGCGCCGCCCGATGGCGCGTGTCGCGTTCGTGCCGGCCCGGCCCGAAGAGCACCGCCACCGAATCCGCCGACCACGGCGGTGGTTCCCGCGGTGTCGCCGGGAGCCGTCGCCAGGTGTTCGGCCAGCCATCGGAGCGCCACGCGCTGGCCAGGGCGGAGCTGACCAGCGCTGGCACCAGCGTGGACCACTGGCCGTGGGGGACGACGACCCGTGTCACGCGGCGTCCGGCGATGTGCAGGTCCAGCACGGGCGCGGCGATCTGTGGCTCGGGGAGGCGGCCGGTCGCGTCGAGATCGACGACCCGTCGCGCCGCGAGCCGGGCGGTGCGCAGCGCGCGCCTGCCGGCCCGACGGGCGCCGCTGTCGTAGCACCCGCGAGCCACGACCACGTAGACCGTGGCCCAGGTCCTCCGGGCGCGCACGAGCTCCAGGCCATCGAGCAGCAGCGCCGCCGCTTCGCGGATCGCCGCCGAGCCCATCGCCGCGGCGGCGATCCGCTCGGCGGGGGCGGGGCCCCGTGCGGCCGGCAGCGCGCCGACGGCGTGCGGGTGGTCAGCGACGAGCGCCGCGTCGGCCGCGCCCTGCCGGCGCGCGCCGTCCAGGGACGAACGCGTGTCGTCGTCGATGGTCTCTTGCGCGCGGGCTGCGGGCACGTGGACGACGGGGATCCTCGCCTGCAGCGCGCCGATCGCCCAGCTCCGCGGGTCGGACGTCGCGCCGGGGGCAACGGCGAGCTCGGCCAGCGTTCGTCGCGGCAGCGAGACGTTCTCGAGCGGGATGTCGGCCAGCGTGGGCACGATCG
>JAWVFY010000382.1:0-19000 GCA_033855575.1 Solirubrobacteraceae bacterium | reverse complement strand
GGCGTCGAGCAGCGGCCCGGCCTCGTCCGGCGCGAGCCCCTCGACGCCCAGGGCGCTCGAGAGGGCGACGAGCGCGCCGTCGACGCCGTCGAGCGCCAGCAGATTCGCCCGGTGGCTCGGCTCGTCGCCGGCGACATCGATCGTGCAGGCCGCCTCCGCGGGCAGTCGCAGGCGCCAGGCCTGCCCGTCGCGGCGCAGGCAGGGGGCGGTGCTGCGCCGGGCCAGGGCCGCGACGAGCGGCTCGCTCCACAGGTGCTGATGGACGTCGATGCGCACCAGCCCAGTAAAGCACAGTTTCTCGATAAGCTTTATGGAGAAGGATGCGAACCATGTCGAGCAGTCCATCTCTCCGCGCCGCCGCACTGGCGCTCGCCGTCGCCCTCGGCCCGGCCGCGAGCGCCGGAGCCTTCGGCCCGCTGCCGCCACGCAACCCGGCGACGGCGGCCAACGGGGCGGCGACGATGCACGCCGACAGCGCGTCGTCGGACAGCACGCCGTATCCGGGGCCGGGCTCCGGGCCGATCACCGCGACGTTCGACGAGCTGGGCGCCGCGTGCCCCACGGTGCTGCAGGGCGGCGACGGGATCCCGGTTGCGCTGTGCACCTCGATCGCCACCCGCGCGCCCGAGGTCGTCCTGCTCGACCCGCGCACCGGCATGGCCACCGCCACGCTCGCGCTTCCGCAAGGCAACCTGTTCGGCGGCGTCTACGCCTATCTCGACGCGCGCGACCGGCTCGTCCTCGTCGACGCCGCCGGCAACGTGATCCGCGTCTCCCACGCCGCGGGCCGGCTGGCCGTCACCTCGTCGCTGCCGCTCGGCCCGGCGCTCGGCGCGCTGTGTCCCGACCTCTGCGGCGGCGTGGTGGGCATCGCGCCTGACTGGCGCGGCCGCGTGTGGGTCGCTACCGCCGGCGGCGTGGTCGCGGTCGCCGATCCGAGCACCAAGGCGGTCCGGGCCCTGCGCCTCGGGCAGGGCGAGCAGGTGGCCAACAGCATCTCGACGGTCCGCGGCCGCACGGCGGTGGCCACCGACCACGCCCTGTACCTGCTGACCGCCGGGCGCGACGGCGCGCCGCGGATCGTCTGGCGGCGGACCTACGACCGCGGGCCGGCGCGCAAGCCCGGCCAGCTCAGCCACGGGACCGGAGCGACGCCGACGTTCTTCGGCCCGCGCGACGGGACGCAGTACGTGGCGATCACCGACAACGCGGTGCCCCATGAGCACCTGCTCGTCTACGACCGCCGCGGGCGGACGGTCTGCGACGTCGCGGTCCTCACCAAGGCCGACAGCGGCACCGAGAACTCGCCGGTCGGCTCGGGGCGCAGCGTGTTCGTGGCCAGCACGTATGGCTATCCCTATCCGGCGGCGCCGGCCGGGGCCGAGCCCACCCAGCCGGCCAGCGCCCCGTTCACCGGCGGCCTGACCCGTGTCGATCTGCGCCCTTCGGGGCGTGGTTGCGACGTCCGCTGGGACACCGCCATCCGCTCGGCCGCGGTGCCGCGCCTCTCCCTGCCCGACGGGCTGCTCTACACCGTCCAGCGCACCGACCCGCTGTCGAGCGACGGCACGTCGCCGCTCGACGACTACGAGCTCGCGACGATCGACGCCGCGACCGGCCAGGTCCGCGCGACGCGCCTGCTCGCCGCCGGCCTGCCGGCCGACACGCTGCAGACGGCGGGCACGATCGTGCCCGGCCGCGTGCTCTACCAGGGCACGATCAGCGGGATCTTCCGGGTGGCGCCCGCGGGTCTGTAGGGTCCGCTCCGCCCGAGCGGAGAGGAGAGCGCAGTGGCGGCAGTCCAGCCGGCCGGTCGCGGCCGCAACCCGTTTGACAGCACCGGCGTCACGCGCGGCGCCGACGGCATCGCGCGCTACGACGAGCTCCCGGGCTCGCTGGTCGCCATGCTGCGGGGCAGCGTGGAGCGCGACGCCGAGGCGGTAGCGGTCGTCGAGGTCGGCGGCGAGTCGGTCACCTACGGCGAGCTGTGGGACCGGGCGGCGCGCGTGGCCGGCGGGCTGCGTGCGGCCGGCGTCGGGCGCGGCGACCGCGCGGCGATCCTCCTGCCCAACGGGCTGGCGTGGGTGCTGGCGTTCTGGGGGACGCAGCTGGCGGGTGCGGTGGCCGTGCCGGTCAACACCCGCTTCAAGGACTCCGAGGTCGACTACGTCGTGCAGGACTCGGGCGCGGCCCATGTCTTCACGCCCGGCGAACCGCTGCCCGACGGCGAGCCGGTCGTCGTCGAGGACCTCGGGCTCGACGACCTCGCGGCGATCTTCTACACCAGCGGCACGACCGGCTTTCCCAAGGGCGCGATGACGTCGCACGCCAACTTCCTGGCCAACGCCGAGAACGCGGTGCGCTGCGTCGGCGTCGACCGTGCCGAGGGCCCGTCGCTGGCCACGCTGATCAACGTCCCGCTGTTTCACGTCACGGGGTGCAACAGCCAGCTGATCGTCATGACGGCGGTGGGCGGCCGGACGTTCGTGCTGGCCAACCCGCTCGACCTCGAGGGCTTCCTACGCACGGTCAGCGAGGAGGGCGTGCAGATGCTCACCTCGGTGCCGGCGATCTACCACGCGTTGACCCGCCACCCGCTGTTCGCGCAGACCGACCTCGCTCACGTCCGCTGGGTCTCCTACGGCGGCGCGCCGATCGCGGCGGCCGCGGTGCACAGGATCGCCGACGCGTTCCCGGCCGCCCGCGTGGGCAACGGCTTCGGGCTGACCGAGACATCGTCGCTGACGTCGTTCCTGCCTCACGAGGAGGCGGTCGAGCACGCCGACAGCGTCGGCTTCGCGATGCCGGTCGTCGACCTCGCCATCGATGCGTCAGACGAGGAGTCCGGTGTCGGCGAGCTGCTCGTTCGCGGCCAGAACGTCGTGCAGGGCTACTGGAACAAGCCCGAGGCGACGGCCGAGACGTTCGTGGACGGCTGGCTGCGCACCGGTGACCTCGGGCGCATCGACGACGACGGGCTGCTCTACATCGTTGACCGGGCCAAGGACATGATCAACCGCGGCGGTGAGAACGTCTACTCGATCGAGGTCGAGGCGGCGCTGGCCGGCGCGCCGGGCATCGGCGAGGCCGCGGTCATCCCCGTGCCCGACGACATGATGGGCGAGAAGGTCGGTGCGGTCGTCGTCCCCGCCGGCGACGGCATCGACGTCGACGTCATCATCGCCCACGTCCGCGAGCGGATCGCCGACTTCAAGGTGCCGCAGTACGTCGCCGTCCGGACCGAGCCGCTGCCCCGCAACCCGGGGGGCAAGGTCCTCAAGAAGCAGTTGCGCGAAGAGACCGAATGGGGAGAGCCGTTGCGATGAGCACCGTCGAGACCGTCCAGGGCAGCGTCGACGCGTCGGAGCTGGGCCTGACGCTGATCCACGAGCACCTGCGCTTCCGCGACGAGGCGGTGGCCGCCAACTGGCCGGGCCGCTACGACGAGCAGGCTGAGCTCGACGCGGCGCTCGAGCAGACCCGCGCCGCGCAGGCCCACGGCGTCAGGACGATCGTCGACCCGACGGCGATGTTCGGCGGGCGCGACGTGCGGTTCCTGCAGCGGGTCGCGCAGGACACCGGCGTGCACGTGGTGGCGTGCACGGGCATCTACACCTACGACTACCTGCCCCACTACTTCGAGAACCGCGACGAGGACGCGATCGCCGAGCACTTCGTCGACGACATCACCACGGGCTGCCAGGGCACCGACATCAAGGCCGCGTTCCTGAAGTGCGCGGCCGACGCGGCGGGCGTGACCGAGCACGTCGAGAAGGTCCATCGCGCTTGCGCCCGGGCGAGCGTGCAGACCGGCGCGCCGATCATGGCCCACTCGATGCCCGCGGTCGGCACCGGCCCCCGGCAGGTCGAGATCTTCCTGGAGGAGGGCGTCGCGCCCGAGAAGATCCAGATCGCCCACTGCGGCGACAGCCCCGACGTGGAGTACGTCCAGGGCCTGCTCGACCAGGGCGTCTACGCCGGCCTGGACCGCTACGGCCTGGACATGTTCCTGCCGATGGCCCAGCGCAACGCCGTCACCGCCGAGCTGCTGCGCCGCGGGCACGCCGAGCGGCTGGTGATCTCCCAGGACTACTGCGCGACGATCGACTGGTTCCCGGAGGCGGCCGCCGAGCAGCTGCTGAACTCCGAGGCGATCCACAACTGGTCGTTCACGCTGGTCTTCGAGGAGGTCGTCCCGTGGCTGCGCGAGCAGGGCGTCATGGACGACGACGTGTTCGACACGATCTTCGTCCGCAACCCGGCGCGCTGGCTCGGGCGTTAGCGCCGCAGGTTCAGGGCGAGCAGCGCCACGTCGTCGGCCAGGCCGGCGCCGTTGGCCACGGTGGCGGCGGCCACGAGCCGCGCGAGGTCTGCCGCGGTGACCCCGCCGGGGGCCAGCCCGGCCAGCAGCTCGGTGACCGGCCCGGTGCCCAGGCGCTCGGTCGCGCCCGGGGCCGCCCGGCCCTCGACCAGGCCGTCGGTGTAGAGCAGCACGGAGGCCACCGGGTCCAGCGCCACCGCGGTCACGGGCCAGGCCGCGCCGCGCGCCACGCCCAGCGGCGGCCCGTTGTCGGCGTCGTTCATCGGTGCGGCGCCGATGGCCAGCGGGGCGGGGTGACCGGCCGAGGCGAAGCGCAGCTGCCTGCGGTCGGGGGTGACGGCCGCGGCGATGGCGGTCACGAAGGCGTAGGGGTCGTGGCGCTCGCGGACGCAGACCGCCTGCAGCCCGCCGAGCACGTCCTCCAGCGGCCAGCCACCGAGCACGAGCGCGCACCAGGCGTTGCGCAGCCCTGCGCCCAGCGCCGCGGCGGCGGGACCGTGCCCCGCGACGTCGCCGATGAGCAGCGCGATCGAGCCGTCCGGCAGCTCCAGGCAGTCAAAGAAGTCGCCGCCGAGGCTCAGGCGGTCGTCGCCGGGGCGGTAGAACGTCGCCGCGGTCGCGCCGTCGCTCTCCAGGGCGATCGACGGCAGCAGGCTGCGCTCGAAGCGCGCGTGCAGCTCGGCCAGCTCGACCCTGGCGTCGCGGCGGGCCGCCTCGGCCAGCGCCACACCCGCCTGGTCGGCGAACCGCGACGCGACCGCCGAGACCTCGGCCGTCGGCGGCGGGACCGGCTCGCTCCATGACAGGACGAGGAGCGCACGGGCCTGGCCCGCCGAGGCCAGCGGCACCCGCAGCTGCGAGCGCGAGCCGCTGTGACGTGCGTAGCGCTCCCACAGCACCGGGTCCTCGTGCTCGACGTCGGCCAGGAAGTGCGGGTGGCCCGAGGCGAGATCGTCGCCGAAGTCCGGGTGCTCGGCGAACGGGATGCGGATCCGCGGAGGCAGGATCGCCGCGGCGGGCCTGCGCAGGCGCAGCTCGATCCCCTCGTCGGCCTCGACCCACAGCGCGGCGCCGGCGGCCTCGAAGACGGTCAGCGCCTTCTCGCAGATGGCGGCGCTGACGTCGGCCACCGTGCCGTGGGCGCGGAAGAGCGGGTCCGTCTGGACCATGGCGCGCAGGGTGCGGTTCAGCGACGCGATCTCGGCCTGGGCAGCGCGGTAGCGCGCCTGCTCGAGCGCCAGCCCGGCCTGGTCGGCGAACCGCTGGGGCGCCAAGCGCCGCGTTCCCTGGGGCTCGGGGATGACGCGGTCCCAGAGCAGGCCGAGGACGAGCCCGGTCACGCCGCCGACTGCGATCGGCACGCTGAGCACCGACCCTCCGCCGACGACCTCGGCCGTCGCCTGCGTCGAGCCGGAGGCCGTCTCGGCCACGTCGGCCACGAAATGAGGAGCGCCGGTCTCGAGCGCCTCGCGCAGGCCCGGCAGCTCGCCGATCGGCTGGCGATCGGCTCCCGAGTACGGATGGCCCCAGGGCACGCGCTCGAGCAGCAGGAGGTGGTCGGACGCCACCTCCGACAGCGAGACCGCCGTGCAGTCGAAGACCTCGAGCGCGACCGCGCAGATCTGGCGGCGCAGGTCCAGCGGCGATTCGGTCTCGAGGAACCGGCGCGTCGCGGCCAGGGTCCGGTCGAGCTGCTCGCGGCCCTCGCGCTCCTGGGCCAGCACGTCGTCGCGTGCGTGGGTGATGCGCCGCGTGCGCCGCATGACGACCACGGCGAGCGACAGCGACAGGGCCAGCGCCAGGGCGCCGATCGGCGCGACGACGTCGCGGTCGGCCACCAGCACAGCTGCGAGCATCACCGCCAGCAGGATCGCCGAGACGCCCAGCGCGCCGCTGATCTCCCGCAGCGCCTTCCGCGCCGCGTCCACCGTCTCGATGTCGTCGCTGACCGCGCTCACCGCCCGACAGCCTCGCAGAGGTGCGAGCGATCACCGCCCTCCGGTGCAGCACATAGGATCAGCGCGCCTCACCAGCAGCTCCATCCCAGCCATGCCCCCCGCTGTCAAAGTCACCGGCCTGCGCAAGGCGTACGGCGAGGTTGTCGCCCTCGAGCACCTTGACCTCGAGGTGCTCCCCGGCGAGTTCTTCACCCTGCTCGGCCCCTCGGGCTCGGGCAAGACGACCACGCTGCGCCTGATCGCGGGTTTCGAGCGGCCCGACGCCGGCACCGTGGAGCTCGACGGCGTCGACGTCACGCGGCGCCCGCCGTACGAGCGGGGGCTCAACACGGTCTTCCAGGACTACGCGCTGTTCCCGCACATGACCGTGTCCGACAACGTCGGCTACGGACTGAAGGTCCGCGGCGTGGGCCGGGCCGAGCGGCGCCATGCGGTGCAGGAGGCGCTGGCCATGGTCCGCCTGCCGGACGTCGGCGCGCGCAAGCCCGTCGCGCTGTCGGGCGGCCAGCGCCAGCGAGTGGCGCTGGCGCGCGCGCTGGTCAACCGCCCGGCGGTGCTCCTGCTCGACGAGCCGCTGGGCGCCCTGGACCTCAAGCTGCGCCAGGAGATGCAGATCGAGCTCAAGCGGCTGCAGTCCGAGCTGGGCAACACGTTCGTCTACGTCACCCACGACCAGGACGAGGCGCTGGGGATGAGCGACCGGATCGGCGTGTTCTCCGACGGCCGGCTCGAGCAGGTCGGGACGCCGGGCGAGGTCTACGAGCATCCGGCCAGCGAGTTCGTCGCGGGGTTCGTCGGCGAGTCCAACGTGCTGCGGCGCAACGGTGAGCGCGTGACCATCCGCCCGGAGAAGATCCGCATGCTCGGCGCCGGCGAGGAGCCCGGGGACGGCTGGGTGGCCGAGGACGCCGTCGTCCGCGAGGTGCTCTACCTGGGCGCGGTCACCCGCTTCGCCACCGAGCTGGCCGACGGCGAGGCGCTGACGGTCATCAGCCAGAACCTGCACACCTCGGCCGAGCAGGCCGCCGCCCAGCGCGGCCGGTCCGTCCGGCTGGCCTGGCGGCGCCAGCACGCCGCCGCGATCGATTCCCAAGCGAAGGAGCAGTCATGAGGCAAATGCACGTGGCCATGGCCCTTGCGGCGCTGATGCTGGTCGTCAGCGCGTGCGGCTCGAGCAACAGCGGCGGCGGGGGCGGCGGCAGCGCCTCGAACCTCCCGACGAGCATCGGCAAGGGGGAGGGCACGCTCAACGTCATCGCCTGGGAGGGCTACACGCAGCCCCAGTGGGTCAAGCCGTTCGAGCAGCAGACCGGCTGCCAGGTCCACGCCAAGTACGGCGGCTCCTCCGACGAGATGGTCACGCTGATGCGCCAGGGCGGCGGCAGCCAGTACGACCTGGTCTCGGCCTCCGGCGACGCCAGCCTGCGGCTGATCCGCGGCGGCAACGTCGCTCCGGTCAACGTCAACCTGATCCCCGGGTGGAAGGACTTCATCCCGCAGCTGCAGTCCCCGTCGCACAACACGGTCGGCGGCAAGCACTACGGCGTCTCGTTGCAGTGGGGGCCCAACACGCTGCTCTACGACACCAAGGACTTCCCGACGCCGCCGACCAGCTGGTCGGTGATCTACAGCCCCAAGTACAAGGGCCAGATCACGGTTCCCGACAACCCGATCCAGATCGCCGACGCTGCGCTGTACCTGATGAAGACGCAGCCTTCGCTGGGCATCAAGGACCCCTACCAGCTCACCCAGGCGCAGCTCGACGCGGCGACCAACCTGCTCAAGCAGCAGCGGCCGCTGATCAAGAAGTACTGGGCGCTGGCCTCCGACGAGATCGACCTGTTCAAGAACGGTGACGCGGTCGTCGGCGCGTCCTGGCCCTACCAGACGATCACCCTGCAGGCCGACAAGGTCGGCGTGAAGGACACGATCCCGCAGGAGGGTGCAACGGGGTGGGCGGACACCTGGATGCTCTCCGCGCACGCCCAGCATCCCAACTGCGCGTATGAGTGGATGAAGTGGATCTCGACCCCGAAGGTCCAGGCCCAGCAGGCGATCTCGTTCGGCGAGTCGCCGGCCAACACCAAGGCATGCCCGATCATGGACAAGATCCAGAAGGGCGCCTGCGCGCAGTACCACGCCAACGCCCCGGCGGCGTACTTCAACTCGATCCACTTCTGGAAGACGCCGACGAAGGACTGCGCGACGCAGAACAACAACTGCACCGACTACACCGAGTGGCAGCAGAAGTGGACGGAGATCAAGGGGTAATCACCCTCCGCCGCAGGCGGGCGTCGGCTGCTCTGCACCGGCGTCCGTGGCTGCGGATGGGGCTGCTCCTCGCGCCGCCGTCGGCGTGGTTCGTCGTCCTGTATCTGGCGGCGCTCGTCGCGCTGTTCGTGTCCGCCTTCTGGCAGGTCGACGAGTTCACCGGCAACATCGTCCACAACTGGACGTTCGCCAACTTCCACACGCTGCTGTCCGAGCCGATCTACCGGACGATCGCGCTGCGGACGATCGGCATCGCGGCGGCGGTGACGCTGACCGACGCGGCGCTCGCGCTGCCGTTCGCCTACTACGCGGCGCGGGTGGCGTCGCGGCGCACGTCGAGCATGCTCTTCGTCGCCGTCCTGCTGCCGTTGTGGTCGAGCTACCTGGTCCGGGTCTACGCCTGGCGGCTGATCCTGGCCAAGGACGGCGTGCTCAACTGGGCGCTCGACAAGATCGGGCTGGGCTCGGTCAACGTCGCCTACTCCAACACGGCGATGTGGATCGTCTTCAGCTACATCTGGCTGCCGTTCATGATCATGCCGGTGTGGGCGGCGATCGAGCGCGTCCCCGAATCGCTGCTGGAGGCGTCGGCCGACATGGGCGCCAAGGGCTGGCAGACCTTCCGGCGGGTCACGCTGCCGCTGGCGCTGCCGGGGCTGGCCGCGGGGTCGATCTTCACCTTCTCGCTGACCCTGGGGGACTTCATCACGCCGACGCTGGTCGGCGGCGCCGGGTCGGACTTCATCGGCAACGTCGTCTACCGCAGCGTCGGTGTCGCCAACGACGTGCCGTTCGCCGCCGCCTTCGCCGCGGTGCCCGTGATCGTCATGACCGCCTACCTGCTCTTCGCCCGGCGCCTGGGCGCCTTCGAGGCCCTGTGACCCGGGTGGCGCTGCGCCTGTGGACGGCGGCGATCGTCGCCTTCCTGTTCGTGCCGATCATCCTGATCTGCGTCTACGCGTTCAACCCGTCGAACATCCAGAGCTGGCCGCTGTCCGGGCTCTCGACGAAGTGGTTCTCGTCGACGTGGCACAACCAGGAGATGCGTCAGGCGCTGTGGCTGAGCGTGCGGGCGGGCCTGATCTCCACCGCGATCGCGCTGGCGCTGGGCACGATGGCCGCCTTCGTGGTGCACCGGTTCCGGTTCTTCGGCCGCGACGCCGTCTCGCTGCTGCTCGTCCTGCCGCTCGCGCTGCCGGGGATCATCACCGGCATGGCGCTGAACTCGTTCTTCGCCTTCGGCGGGGTGACGTTCTCGCTGACCACGATCGTCATCGGGCACGCGACCTTCTGCATCGTCGTCGTCTACAACAACGTCGTGGCGCGGCTGCGGCGGACGTCGGGCTCGCTGACCGAGGCGGCCATGGACCTCGGGGCCGACGGCTGGCAGACCTTTCGCGACGTCACGCTGCCCGTCGTCTCGACCGCGCTGGTCGCCGGCGGCCTGCTGGCCTTCGCCCTGAGCTTCGACGAGGTCATCGTCACGACGTTCACCGCGGGCGCCCAGAACACGCTGCCGCTGTGGATCTTCGGTCAGATCCGGCTGGGCCAGCGGCTGCCGCAAGTCAACGTCGTGGTGCTGATCGTCATGGCCCTCACGCTGATCCCGGTGATCCTCGCCCAGCGGCTGACCCGCGACACCGGCGTGCTGCGGCGCGCCCCGGCGGTCGGGGCCGCCAAGCCCCGCTGACGCGGTCCTATCCTGGCTCGGCGTGGTCTCCGCGCCTCCCGGTCCCACCGCCCGCCAGCACTACAACGTCACGCTCGCGGTCCTCGCCCTCGGCGGCATCGCCTACGCCCTGCTGCAGTCGCTCGTCGCCCCCGCGCTGACCGACATCCAGCACGAGCTGCACTGCTCGGAGAGCGCGGTCGCGTGGGTGCTGACCGGCTACCTGCTCAGCGCGTCGGTGGCCACGCCGATCGTCGGGCGGCTCGGCGACATCCACGGCAAGGAGCGCGTGCTGATGATCGTGCTGGTCATCCTCGCCGTTGGCACGCTGATCTCCGCGGTCGCGTCGTCGATCGGGCTGCTCGTGGCGGGCCGCGTCGTGCAGGGCGTCGGTGGCGGCATCTTCCCGCTGGCCTTCTCGATCATCCGCGACGAGTTCCCGCGCGAGAAGGTCTCGGGCGGCATTGGCCTGATGTCGTCGCTGATCGGGGTCGGCGGCGGCGCCGGGGTCGTGCTGGCCGGTGTGATCGTCTCGCGCCTGTCCTACCACTGGCTGTTCTGGATGCCGCTGGTGGTCATCGTGATCGCTGCGGCGATGACGCACCGCTTCATCCCCGAGTCGCCGATCAAGTCGCCCGCGAAGATCAACTGGGCGGCGGGCGCGCTGATGTCGCTCGGCCTGGCGATGGTGCTGCTCGCCGTCAGCCAGTCGAGCGCGTGGGGCTGGGGCTCGCCCAGGCTGCTCGGGCTCACCGCCGCCGGCGCCGCCGTCTGCGGGCTGTGGGTCTGGGTGGAGACGCGCTCGCGCGTGGCGCTGGTCGACATGAGGATGATGCGCGTGCGCGGCGTGTGGACGACCAACGTCGTCGCGGTCCTGTTCGGCGCCGGGATGTACTCGTCGTTCGTGCTGATCCCGACCTTCGTCCAGGAGCCGCACAGCACCGGCTACGGCTTCGGCTCGACGATCACGCAGGCGGGGCTGTTCCTGTTGCCCTCGACGCTGGCGATGCTGATCGTCGGGCAGTTCACCGGGGCGATCGAGCGGCGCTTCGGGTCCAAGCCGCCGCTGCTGGCCGGCTCGGCGTTCTCGATCGCCTCCTTCGCGCTGCTGGCCGTCGCGCACGACACCCGGCCGGAGATCTACGTGGCCTCCGGGCTGCTGGGCCTCGGGATCGGCCTGGCCTTCGCGGCGATGGCCAACCTGATCGTCGAGAGCGTCCGGCCCGACGAGACCGGCGTGGCCACCGGGATGAACACGGTCATGCGCACGCTCGGCGGCGCCTTCGGCAGCCAGGTCGCGGCGAGCATGCTGGCCGCCGGGATGGTCCGCGGGCACCCGACCGAGGGCGCCTTCGTCGGCGCGTTCGTGATGTGCACGGGCGCACTGGTCGCCAGCCTCGTGGCGGGCCTGGCGATCCCGTCGCGCAGCGCACGGGCCGCGCGAGGGGCTAGACTGGGCAATGCACCGGTTGTCGAGCGCCTCCAAGGTTGACGGACGCTCACGCCGAACAGAACAGGTGCCCTGCCGGCCGCTGAGATGCGCCGCGGGCCCTGATTGAACTTAAGCGAAAGGATCGACCATGGACGCAGATGTCCAGTTGCACGGGGGAACCGTGCTCCACCTCCACGACGTGCGCATCGGCAAGCGCACCCTCACCGCCACGCTCGACGGGCGCCGTGTGAGCCTCGCCAAGGACCGCCTGCTGGGCCAGAAGGTCCTCATGGCCTGCGAGCGCCAGTCGCGCCAGCGCGCCGGCGCTGCCGCCGCATAGCGGCTCGGGCGCCGGCCTTGCGACACTGCCGGGCCTGCCGTCGCTCGACCGCCAGATCCTCAACGCCCCGGACTTCGTCGCCCGCGCCGCCGCCGGGGCGGTGACGGACCCGCGCCAGCGCTGGATGCTGCGCCAGCCCCGGCCGGTGCGGCGCTCCTACGCCCGCGAGGTCCTCGGCCGCCCCGACGAGGGCCGCCTCGCCGAGCGCTGGATGCTGCTCCAGGCCGAGTCGGTCCGCCGCAGCTACGTCCGCGAGGTGCTCGAGGCGTAGCGACCGGGCCCCGTGGGCCATCGAACCGGCACTCTGGCCGGGTTCGATCGCCCATTCGCGGCGCGCGCCTCAGCGCGCCGACGGCGGGAACGACGAGGGCACGGGCGGGACGGCGCTCGCCGCGGCGCTCGCCGAGACGTCGCTGCCCTCCGGGAACGCGGCGTCGTTGGCAAAGGCGACGCAGCGGACGTAGGCGCGACGCGCGGCCTTGCCGAGGCCGAAGACGTCACCGGCGCCGCGCAGGAGCGAGCAGGTCACGCGCTCGCCCATCGTGTGCGAGACGTTGAAGAAGTAGTTGTCATTGTCGATCGGCGACGGCGTGGGGTTGCCGGCGCACATCGGGCCGGGTGCGCTCGTGCACGCGCCGACGACGTCGCCGTTGGCGAAGCTCGAGTCGAAGAACGACGTCTTGATCGGCTGGGGGTAGGCCCGGTACGGGGCGATCAGGTAGCCGAGCTGGTCGTCGGCCAGGCCGGCGGTCATGAAGCCACGGACGTGGGCGCCGAGACCCTCCAGCACCGACCGGACCTTCAGCGGGATCTGCGGGTACATCTCGCCGGGCGCGGAGGACAGCAGGACGTCGCCGATGCGAGCGCTGCCGGTCACGGTGCCGATGACGTCGCCGGTCATGAACGGCGGGGACATCGAGCGGTTGATCGGGATGCCCAGCGGCGCGCCGCCGTAGAGCATGCCGAGCAGCAGCGGGTTCGACGCCGGGTCGGTGATCAGGAACGAGTCGGCCACGACCTCGGCCTTGCCGGTCAGCGGCTGGGAATGGTCGGCGGCGAGTTTGGCGGCGTCGACCACGCGGGCCGCGTAGTCGTCGAGCCTGCACAGCGCCACGACGGGATCGGCGTCGCCCTTGTGCTGGGGGTCGGGGCACGGCGCGTCGCGCTTGGGCTGCGTCCGGCCCAGCGTGCCGACCATCGTCATCGCCCGGCCGCCGAACAGCTGCTCGAGCTGCAGGTTGGCCTCCTGGGGCCAGTCGCCGGTGGCGAGCGTGTTCGACGAGCCCAGGACGGTCGGGTGGGCCGAGAAGTTGAGGAGCGTCGCGAACGCGTTGCCCTGGCGGTCGCGCGCCTGCAGGATCCGGACGTCGGAGTCCATGGCCTGGTTGGCCTGGTCGTAGTCGAACTGGTTGTTGAGCAGATCGCGCCCGGAGGCCGTCCCGTAGTAGAGGTGGCCGCTGCGGCGCGTGGCGTAGGCCTCGAGGATCGCCGCCACCGTCTGGTCGACGACGTACTTGCGGTAGGCGGTGGTGGCGCCGCCCCAGACGCCGAGCAGGTCGGGCCCGCCGTGGCTGTGGTCGGACTGCACGATCACGTGGTCGGCGGGCAACGCGCCGTGGGTGGCCGCGGCCACCTGCTTGCGCACGTCCATGATGCCCAGCGGGCCGTCCTTCGCGGCGGCGAACCAGCCCTGCAGCTCTGCGTCGGCGACTGCCATGTAATGCATGCCGTCCCCGATGACGATCGCGCGGACGCTGGGCCCGCCGGCGAGGTTGCCGGTGGCGTGGCGGTCGCCGAGCCCGGGGCCGGCCACCGTGGGACCGCCGATGCCATAGCCCCCCAGGTAGACCGTGCCGCCCTCGAACGTGCCGTTGGGGCCCACCGCGATCGACTTCGAGCCGATGCCGACCTCGTAGGTGCCGAGGTGGGCCGAGCGGGCCGGCGCGGTCGCCGGAAGGGCGAGCAGGAGCGCGGCAGCGACCGCGGCAGCAGGGAGGCGCATGTCGCCTGAAACGACACGCGCCGCGCAGACTTGCGCGGACTCAGGTCGTCGTGTCGGGCAGGTGGCGCCCGACGACGCCGACCGTGATGCCGCGCGGTAGCCCGTCGCCGCCGTCCGCGACGTGCAGGTAGATGCGGGCGACGAAGCCAGCGCCCGACCCCGAGCCCAGCCCGACGTGTGGGCCGAGCTCGACCTCCTGGCCATCGATCGAGACCAGGTACTCGTCGCGCCACCGCGTCCGGGCCAGCTCCGAGACGCCGGCCTTCCACTGGGTGATGCCGACCTCGCGCGCCGCTGCCGACAGCGACATGCCCATATCGCCCTCGGCGTAGCGCCCGGCCAGCTCGTCGAGCTGGCGCAGGGTGCGCAGCACCAGCCCGGGTCGCCGGAACGGCGAGTCCTCGGCGGTCTCGAATGCGCGCGGGGCGAAGCGCAGGTGCGTCGCGCTCGCCGCCGCCCGCTGCACCGCCTCGAGCACCGTCGTCGGCTCGGCCTCCTCGGCGGGCGGCTCGTCGGAGGCGGGTTCCTCGGGCCGGCCCACGAGCGCCGAGAGGCGGGCGATCGTCGTGCGGTCGCGCTCGGCGTCCGCCCGCGCGGCGTCGAGCTCGTCGTGCAGGCGCAGGATCTCCGCGCGCGCGGCGGCCAGCTCGCGCTGCAGCGGCTCGGTCTCGACCCCGCCCGTCCCGGCGGGCGCCTCGGCGGCCGCCGCCTCCAGCTCGGCCACCCGGCGCTCGAGCACACCCGCGCGGGTGTCGGCGCGGTCGCGGTCGGCGATCAGCCGCTCGCGCTCGCCCTCGACCTCGACGAGCCGCAGGTCGGCCTCGTCGCGGCGGGCCTTATGGCGCTCCATCTGGCGCTCGAGCTCGGGGGTCCGCTGCGCCTCCTCCTCGAGGCGCCGCTGGGTCCGCTCGAGCTCCTCGGTGCGGCGGGCCATCTCCTGGTGGGCCTTGGCCACGCGATCCAGCAGGCCCTCGACCGCCGAGTCCAGCACGCCCGACTCGCCCAGCGCGTCGTCCCAGGACCCGAACAGCGCGTCGACGGCGTCGGGTTGCGGCCAGTCCTTGTCGTCGGCCCAGTCCTCGGGCTCTGGCGGCCGGCCCGCGATCGCGGTCCAGCGGCAGATGCCGTAGAGGATCATCAGCCGGTCGAAGGAGTCGAGCGCCTCCAGCGCCGCCTTGCGGTCGGGCTCGGGTCGCACGGGCTCGCCGTCGCCGGCCAGCACGCCGAGCTCGTCGAGCGACCGCCTGCGCGCCCGCGCCTCGTAGTAGGCCTGGCGCTGCTGGGAGACGGTGGGCTCCGTCGACTTCGCGGGCTTGGACCGCGGCTTCCTCTGCTTGGCCATGGGTTCGCCCGACGACGCTAGTTGAGCGAGGGGTCCTCCGGCATCCGGGCGACCAGGGCGTAGGCCCCGCCCTTGCGCGTGAGCGCCCGGCTCCAGAGCTCCTCGGGGTCGTCGGCGAACGCGTCCTCGCGCTCGAACGGCGCGACGAACCAGGCCTCCTCGGCCAGCTCGGCATCGAGCTGTCCGGCGCCCCAGCCGGCGTGGCCGGCGAACGCCCGGGCGCGGCCCGCCGGGACCGCGTCGATGTCGGCCTCCAGCGCGACGAAGCCCAGCTCGCCGTCGACCGGCAGCGCGGCATCGGCAGGGTCCTCGAACTCGGCCAGCACCATGACGCCTCCGGTCTGGACCGGTCCGCCGGCGAACACCGGCTCCTCCTCGTCGACCAGCGAGCTGAGGTCGGGCACGACCTCGCCGACCGTCGCGTCGCTGGGACGGTTGAGGACGACGCCGAGCGCGCCCTCGTCGGTGTGCTCGGCGACCAGCACGACGGTCCGCGCGAAGTTCGGGTCCACGAGCGTGGGAGCCGCGACGAGCAGGTGTCCGCGGAGGGACTCCACCCTGTGCAGAGTAGGGCCGTTTCCTACACTCGCTCGATGCGTCTGCTCGCCACCGCGGCCGTGCTCGTCGGCCTGCTCGCAGCACCCGTCGCGGGCGAGGCGGCGACCGTGCCGTTCGGCTTCTTCGGGATGAGCGTCGACGGCCCGATGCTCGCGCCGGCGGTCGATCTGACCACCCAGTTCGGGCGGATGACGTCGGTCGGCGCCGAATCGGTGATCACCGAGGTCAACTGGAACGTGATCCAGCCCCAGCAGGACACCGGACCGGACTTCTCGCGCACCGACCGCATCGTGCTGGCCGCCGCGGCCCGCGGCATGTCGGTCCTCGACAACGTCCTCTACGCGCCGCGCTGGGCCGCGACGGATCCGGGCAAGGGCGCGTCGCCGCCCAAGCCGGCGGCCTACGCGCAGTTCCTGCGCGAGCTCATCGCCCGCTACGGGCCCAACGGCACGCTGTGGGCCGAGCATCCCGAGGTGCCGAAGATCCCGGTGCGCGACTGGCAGGTGTGGAACGAGCCTCCCAGCAAGGGCTTCTGGTCGGTGCAGCCGTTCGCCAAGCCCTACGTCGCGCTGCTGCGCCACGCCCACGCCGCGATTAAGTCGGCTGACCCCGGCGCGCGGGTGGTCCTCGCCGGCCTGACCTTCAAGAGCTGGCAGGACCTCGGCACGCTCTACAAGGCCGGCGCGCACGGGCTGTTCGACGCGGTCTCGCTGCACCCCTACACGCTCCAGGTCAACGCCGTGAAGTACATCATCGGGCAGAACCGCAACGTGATGAACGCCCACGGCGACCGGCGCCTGCCGATCCTCGTCACCGAGCTGAGCTGGCCGTCGGCCAAGGGCACGACCCACCAGCACTACGGCTATGAGCAGACCGAGCAGGGCGAGGCCGCCAAGCTGCGCGAGGCCTTCCCCAAGCTGGCCGCCGCGCGCACACGCCTGGGGATCGAGCGCGTCTACTGGTCGACCTGGCTGACCACCGACACCGGGCACAACACGTTCGACTACTCAGGCCTGAACAAGCTGCGCAAGGGGAAGATCGTCGCCAAGCCCGCACTGGCCGCCTACCGCGAGTCCGCGCTCAAGCTCGAGGGCTGCAAGCGCAAGGGCACCACCGCCGCGCGCTGCGGCTGAGATCCCGCGCGTCTACGCCGGCTGCAGGTCGCGCGCGGGGTCGATCCCCCAGCGCCCGGCGAGCTCGGCCAGGTGCGCGTCGAGCGCCCAGCGGTCCGGGCGCTCCTCGCCGTCGTGGTCGGGCGCCGCGCCCTTGAGCGACATCGAGCCGGTGTTGTCGCCGATCGCGCGCAGCTCGGCGACCTCCTCGGCGCTGAGCAGCACCACGGCGGGCACGGCGGCGAGCTCGGCGCGCTGCTCCTCGACCGGCCGCGCGTCCGGGCCGGCCTCCTGGATGAGCGTCGGGACCACCGACGCGACGGGCGCGTGGGCGAGGTTCCACTGGCACGCCAGCTGGAGCATGGTCAGGCCGTGGCGATCGGCGATCGGCCGCATCCGCTCGATGCGCTGCTGACCGCGCTCGATCCACCCCGCCGGCCGGAAGCCGCGGTGATCGCGCTCGGCCATCGGCGCGTCGGACCGCAGGTCGCCGTGGAAGAGGCCGCCGTAGTCGACGACCCGCGTGAGCAGCCGGACGTCGTGACGCTGCGCGGCGTCGAGCACCAGCTCACCGGGCCACGGCTCGAGCGGGTTGAGGATGATCATCGCCCAGTCGACGATGTCGCCGAAGCGCTCGAGGCAGTCGATGACGTCGAGCGTGAAGCCGTTGGCGGGCCCTGGCGCGACGCCGACCAGCCGCGTCAGCCCCGCGTCGCGCAGCGCCGCCATGCCCTCCCACACCGCGGGATGGGTGTAGCCCGTGCGGTCGGGGTTGTGCAGCAGCAGTAGGTCGAACGCGTCGGCGCCGATCCGCTCCAGCGAGCGCTCGGCCGCCATCCGCAGGTAGTCGCCGTAGGCCTCGGGGCCGCGCAGGCGCGGGTCGGTGAAGCGTGGGAAGCCCTTGGCGCCCTCCCGCTCGCCGGCGTAGAAGTCGTGGCCGACCGCGCCGACCAGGCAGTAGGCGTCGCGGTCCAGGCCGGCCAGCGCACGGCCGAGCAGTGCGTCGGCCTCGCCGGCGCCGTAGGCGTCGGCGGTCAGCACGGTGCGGATGCGCTCGTCCGGCCGCAGCAGCGCCAGCAGCCGCTCGTCGTCGAGCGCGACGCCGAAGTGCATGTAGCGCCCGCCGCTCCAGGTGCCGATCGCGGTGTGCGTGGGGTCGAGCATCACCGATGAAGGCTAAAGCTCCGGCGCCGCATCGTCGCGATCGGACTTTCGGTTGCATAGCGACCGAAAATCCGATCAGCGCGCGACGGCTCAGCGTTCGCGCGCCCGGCGGACGACGTCGCGCGCCCAGAGGCGCCACCACCACCCCTCGTAGCGCGCCTCGTGGAGCGTGCCGTCCACCGGCTCGGCCAGCGAGGACGGCAGCCGCGGCGCACTCAGCACCTGCGCGGCGGCGTCGGCGAGGGCCAGCTGCCCGGCCGAGGTCGGGTGCACGGCATCGGGCAGCACCACGCGCCGTCCGCCGAAGCCGGCGAGCTCGACCAGCAGCGCCCCCGCGCCGCTTGCCACCCGGCGCAGGGCGGCGTTGGCCTGGGCGGGCTTGGGCGCGCACGGCGGGCGGCCGAGGTCCTCGGGCAGCGTGAGGACCACCACGCGGTCGGCGGCCGCTCCCAGCGCGGCGACGATCGCGGCGGTGTCGCGTTCGAAGGCCGCAGCGTCCCAGCTCGCGCTGCGCGCGTCGTTGACGCCGATGTACAGGCAGCCGACGTCGTAAGGCCCGCGCAACCGCGGCACCTGGTCGCGCAGGACGCCCGGGGCGAGCGCGGCGTCGGCGGCCAGGTTGGTGAGCGGCAGCTCGAGCGCCTCGGCCAGCCACTGGGCCCAGGACTGGAAGTGGATGCCCAGCGCGGGCGTGCCGCCGTGCCCGCGGGTGATCGAGTCGCCGAGCGCGACGAGCCCGCGCCGCAGCTCGCTCACGCGTGGCCGAGCCGGCCGAGCACCCGCTCGAAGACGTCATGCGGCTGGGCGCCCGGGACGAGCACGCGCTCGTCG
>JAWVFY010000381.1:0-15241 GCA_033855575.1 Solirubrobacteraceae bacterium | reverse complement strand
GCCGTCGGGCGATTCGATCCGCCCCAACGCGGGCCCGGTCGCCGTCGGGCTGTTCACCTACAAGATGTCCGAGCAGTCGATCGCCGTGCGCGCGGCGGCCAACGCCGCGATGGCGCAGGTGGTGCAGCGCCGCGGGCTCGGGCGCTTCCTCAAGCTCACCGAGACGCAGGGCGCCTACTCGGCGCACCCCCTCGGCGGCTGCCGGATGGCGGAGTCGGCCGACCTCGGCGTCGTCGACCCCGACGGCGCCGTCTTCGGCTACGAGGGCCTCTACTGCTTCGGCTCGTCGATCGTCCCGACGTCGCTGGGCGTCAACCCGTCGCTGACCATCGCCGCGGTGGCCGAGCGCAACGCCCAGCGCCTGGTCGCCCGCGCCGGCGATCTCGGGCTTCCCAAGCGGCCCGCGGCGCTGCGGCCCGCCACGCCGCCGGAGACCGTCGGCCCGCGGGTCCACCCGCACGCGTGATCGCGCAGTAGCCTGGCGCGCGTCGGGCGCTTAGCTCAGTCTGGTCAGAGCACCACGCTTACACCGTGGGGGTCGCTGGTTCGAGCCCAGCAGCGCCCATCGCCGCGCCCCGGCGAGCCTCAGTAGGCCGCGGGCAGGAACGCCTGGACGACCTTGGTCGGCTCGCGGAACGCCGCGGCCGGGGTCATCGGCGTGTAGTCGAAGCCGAGCCGGTCGAGGTAGCCCGAGCTCACCATGTCGGTCAGGTCGTGCTCCTTGGCGCGCGCGGCGGTCGTCCCGCCGATCGAGCACGGCTGGCTGACGACGTGTGCCGGCGTCGGGAGCTGGGGCAGCGCGAGGCGCGGCTTGGACTCCCAGTCGAACGCGTGGGCGATGTTCGTCGCGTAGGCGTCGCGCTCGGTCAGTGGCCCGAGCCCGAAGCGGTACTCGATCATCTTCAGGATCGACTCGAAGCCGAACATCGAATGCGCGACGTGGCCGCGCCGGAGGTAGGGCGAGACCGCCAGCGCGGGGATGCGGAACCCCATCAGGCCGAAGTCCTTGTTGATGTCGGGGTTGTTGCGGATGTCCGGCACGCGCTGGGGAGCGACGTGGTCGAAGAAGCCGCCCCACTCGTCGTAGACCACGAACAGCGCGCCGCGCTTGAACTGCGGGGACTCCATGAACGCGTGGACGACGTCGGCCATGTAGGCCTGGCCCATGCGCACGTCGCCGTGCGGGTGCTCGTCGCCCGAGGCGCCCGGGCCTTCGCCCTCGCTCCCGGCGAAGTAGGGGTCGACGAAGGAGACGTGCGGCAGCGTCCCGGTCGCGCAGCGCGCGTAGTAGTCCGCGACGGGTCTTGAGATCTGCAGGCCCGGCGCGCCCCACAGTGCCGTGACCGGGACGTCGACGAAGTAGTACTCGTGCGAGATCCGCTTGCTCTCCAGCGCGTGCCAGATCGTCGTCTCCCACGGGAACCCGGTCGTGTAGGAGGTCTGCGGCGGCAGGCTGTTGTCGATCAGCCCGTAGGACTGCGCCGAATGCATGTACTCGCGGTTGGGCAGCGTGCTGCCCATCAGGGAGCAGTGGAAGTGGTCGAACGTCGTGAACGCCTTGGCCGCGTTCTGGATGAAGCCGAGGTCGCCCTCGCCGTAGTAGCCGATCGCGAACTCGTCGTTGCCGGTCTTGAGGAACCCGTCCATCTTGCCGCCGTCGAGCTGCCCGCGGCCGCCGGCCCAGGAGTGGTCGGGGTCCGGGTGCCCGCAGCCCTGCCAGTCGGGCGTCAGGCGGTGCGTAGCGTGCGAGACGCCCTGCAGGTCGACGTAGCTCAGGCCGGCCTGGTGACCGTCGGCGTTGGGCATCCAGCCGAGGTAGTGGTCGAACGACCGGTTCTCCATCATCAGCACGACGAACGTGTCGATGGGCATGTTCCGCGGCGACGGGAGGCGGTTTCGCCGCTGCTTGCGGGCCGCCGCGGCCACGAGCGTCTCGGCCGGCAGCACGCTGGCCAGGCCCGCGAGGCCCGCGGTCAACGCCGTGCGCTGCAGGAACTCGCGCCGGCGCATCGCGTCGTCGGGCGCCGCGTGCTGCAGTCGCTCGAGCTGGGCAGGATCGAGCTCGTCCATCGCTCAGAAGCTACCGGGGGACCCCCCCTCCATGTTGCAGTTCTGTGACATCGTGGCCGGCCATGGACCTGGGACTCTCCGGCAGGGTCGCGCTGGTCACCGGCGGCTCCAAGGGCATCGGCCGCGCGATCGCCGAGGAGCTGCTCGCCGAGGGCGCGAGCGTTGCGATCAGCTCCCGTTCGGCGCAGCGCACCGCGGACACCGCGGCGGCGATCGGCGCCACCGCCTTCGCGTGGGACACGACCGACCTCGAGGCCGCGCCGCGGCTGCTGCGCGACGTCGAGGCCCAGCTCGGGCCGATCGACGTCCTCGTCACCAACACGGGCGGACCGCCGAGCGGCCCCGACCCGCTCGGCTTCAGTCCCGAGCAGTGGGAGGAGGCCTACCGGTCGCTCGTCCTGGGCCCGATGGCGCTGATCGAGCGCGTCGTCCCCGCCATGCGCCGCCGCGGCTGGGGCCGGATCCTCAACGTCGCATCGACGACGGTGCACGAGCCCGTCCCGGCGCTGATGCTCTCCAACAGCCACCGCGCCGCGATGCTCGCCGCCTTCAAGACGGTCTCCTCGGAGGTGGCCGCCGACGGCGTGACGCTGAACACGGTCCTCCCCGGCCGGATCTCCACCGACCGCCTGGTCTCGCTCTACGGCTCGGCCGAGGCGGCCGAGGAGGTCGGCCGGCAGGTCCCGGCCGGCCGGCTGGGCACCGTCCAGGAGATGGCGGCCGCAGCCGCCTTCCTGGTCTCGGACCGCGCGAGCTACATCACCGGGCAGTGGCTGGCGGTCGACGGCGGGGTGATGCGGTCGATATGAGTGGGTCGCTCTGCGCGCACGCGATGTGGCGGCGTGCAGTCGATCCACTCGGGACGCTCGATGGCTGCGTACTCCTGGATCGCCCCGAAGATGCTCTGGACGATGACCGTCGAGTGGACCGCAACGCGCGCCGTGCCGTAGACCAGCGTGTTTCGTCTGAACCTCGACGCCCTCGATGCCCGGCCGATCGCCGGCGTGCGTATCGAGGACTGCGGAAGCTCGAGCTTGTCCAACCACCAGCGGTGGATTTCGTCGATGCTAAGACCGTTGTTCAGATAACAGTTCACCGTCAGAGTGATCCGCTCAGAGGCGACGCCGTAGCACCGGCGGAGGAACGCCACGAACGTCCTGAGCATGTCGGCATCCGAGTTCGTGAAACGCACGGCGTTGCGACATTTCGACCCCTCCGCCCAGAACAGCATGCAACCCGCCTGGTGCAACGGGTCGCCGGCGCGCGCCAGCTCCCGCCCATCATCCTGTGCCTGCTCTCGAACCGCCCGTGCCTTGGCGGCACGTTCCACGTGACCACGGGTCTGGCCACCGTGCCGATGGTTGCGATCCTGCAGCCGAGCGTGCTGCTCCGCGGTCAGGACGATGTCGCGCGTCCACACGCTGACCGAGCTGACCGAGACGCCAAGACGCCGGGCGATGTCCTTAATCGCCAGCCCTTCCTCAGCGCGAAGCCTCCGAGCGTCTGCGCGTTCATGGGTCTTCATGATGGGAACATATGTTCCCATCATGGCCGGACGGAGTCGGCCGACGAAATACCCCTACCCGGAGTCGAACCGAGACCTCAAGGTCGAAAACCTTACGTGCTAACCGCTACACCATAGGGGCGCGGGCGTCGAGTTTAGAGTGCCCGTTGCGGGCCGTTAGCTCAATTGGATCGAGCACCAGGCTTTTAACCTGAGAGATCTGGGTTCGAGTCCCAGGCGGCCCATTCGCCACCCGTCAAGGTCGCGGCTGCGCCAGCAGCGCAACGTGCAGCGCGCCGCGTCGGTGGATGAGGCGGCGGGGGATGTCGGTGAGCGGGCGACTGAGCAGGCGGCGCCAGCTGACGTGCTGGCCGGCCGGGCCCCACGGGACGATGTACGGGCGCGAGCGCGACGTGACCTCGAAGCCGGCGGCCTCGACGATGCGCTGCAGGCCGGCCGGGTTGGGGACCCACCAGAAGGGGCCGTCGCGCATCAGCAGCTCGGCGCGGGGGCGCGGGCTGAGCGAGAGCGGGCCAGCGGCCACGACGTCGTTGACCAGCAGCGGGCCGCGCAGGCAGCCGTGGACCGCCCGCAGCGCGCGGACCGGGTCGCGGAGGTGCAGCAGCAGCGTGCCGACGACGGCGAAGTCGAACGTGCCGAGCTCCTCGGGCGTGATGTCGTAGACCGAGCGGTAGACGCGCTGCACCTGCGAGCCGAGCGCCGCGTGCGCGTGCTCGAAGGCCCGCTTGCCTGCGTCGATCTCGACCTGGGGCATGGCGCCGGACGACGGCTCGGGCAGGTGGTACTCGGCTGGGTCGTCGACGTCGAGCGAGACGACCTCGGCCGCGCCGCGGCGCTCCATCTCGAACGCGTAGAACCCGTCGCGGCTGCCGACGTCCAGGCAGCGCAGGCCCCGCAGGCTCGCCGGCCACGGCAGCCGGTCGACGATCGGGCGCAGGTCGTACTCGCCGGGTGTCACGCCGTCCGGCAGATCGATCGTGTGGTACCACCGCATCGCGGCGGCCGAGGCTAGCGGGCGGCCGTGCGGCGGCGGGCGGCGGGCGCCCGCAGCGCCTCGAAGAGCAGGTCGATCGACCGCTGCAGCTGCTCGATCGTCGCGTCCTGCACCCGGGCCACGCCGACCTCGCCGTTGACCCAGGCGTTGACCTCGGCCGGTGGGCGGCCCTGCCGGCGACCGAGGTCGGCGACGAGGCGGCGGCGGTCGTCGCGCAGGCGTGTGCGGCGCTCGAAGGCCGACACCGCGCTCGCCGGCTCGGGTTCGGCTGCCGCCGGAGCGACGACCGGCGCGACCGCGGGCGGCGGAGGCCCGCCGCCGAACAGCGCCATCTGCGGGGCCACGTCGGCCGCCAGCGGCACGAAGTCCGGCGCCTCGCTGGGCTCGGTCTCGCGGCGCTCGTCGCGCTCGTCGAGCTCGTCGGCCTGCGCGGGCCGCAGCACGTGCAGCAGCTCGCGCTCGACGTCGGCGGCATGGGCCTGCAGGACCGGATCGCCCGGCAGGTAGAGCCAGCTGTGCTCGACGGCACGGCCGGGGATCACGCGGACGAAACGCCCGACGATCTGGCGGAAGATCAACGCGGTCTTGGCCGCGGTGGCGTAGACGCCGACGCGCAGCCGCGGGATGTCGACGCCCTCGGAGACCATGTTGACCGCGACGAGCCAGCGGCGGGTGGAGCGCCGGAACTCCTCGAGCTTGGCGTGGGCCCGCGGGTCGGTGTGCAGCACGACGGCCGGCGCCTCGCCGGAGATCTCGCGCAGCGCCTTGGCGACCTGCCGCGCGTGGGCGCCGTCGGCGGCGATGACCAGGCCACCCGCGTCGCGATGGCCGCCGCCGCGGCGCAGCGCCTCGAGCCGGTCGTGCGCCGCCCGCAGGATGCGCGGCAGTCCGTTCTCGAGCTCGACCGAGATCGCCGTGCGGTAGCGGCGCGAGGACTCGCGGCCGACCAGCTCGTCGTTGAAGCCGGCCTCGATCACGTCGTCGCCGCTGCGCCACTGCAGCGTGCCGTCGAACGGGATGAAGGTCACCGGCCGGCAGACGCCGTCGCGGACCGCCTCGTCGTAGCCGTAGGTGAAGTCGGGGCGGGCAACGCCCTGGGGGCTGTACGTCACGCCCGGGATCGGCGTGGCGTCTGAGCGAAACGGCGTCCCGGAGAGCAGCAGCCGGCGCCCGGCGCGCGCGAAGGCCTGCTCGAACGCGGTGCCCCACGCGAGGTCGTCGCCGAGGTGGTGGACCTCGTCGGCGATGACGAGCGTCCCCGGCGTGCAGGTCCGGGCGAACTCGCCCACCGAGCCGGCCACGCGCGCATAGGTCACCGCGACGCCGTGGAAGTCGTGCGGCGGCTGCAGGTCGGGCGCGTCGGGCTGCAGGTGCAGGCCCGCGCGGGCCGCCGCCTGGGCCCACTGCCGGGTCAGCGGGCTGGTGGGGCAGACGACCGCCACGCGCCGGGCCGCCCCGCTCGCCAGCAGCCGCCGGGCCAGCTCGAGCGACGGCCTCGTCTTGCCGGCGCCGGGCGCCGCGTTGAGCAGGAAGCACCCGGCATGCCAGCCGTCCATGCGCGCGAGGGCGCCCACCTGCCAGCGGCGCAGCGATGTCACAGGGGGAGCTGGCGCGGGACCGGGACGACCATGCGGAGCGGGCAGTGTGTGGCTCGCGCCGGACGGACCGCGAAGGCCCTGGAAAACGCGACACCCACCGTCCGGGCGGTGTGACCCTTCAGCTCGGACGGTGGGTGCGCAACATGTCCCCGGCCGGACATACCCGGCGTCCGGTGCCGACTATCCGCCCGCAAACGGCCCTGCCCCGCCGTCGTCAGGAAACGAACCCGACGACGCTCAATGGCGGAAGTGGCGGCGGCCCGTGACGACCATCGCGATGCCGGCGGCGTCCGCGGCAGCGATCACGTCGCCGTCGCGCACCGACCCCCCGGGCTGGATGATCGCGGTCACCCCGGCTTCGACGGCGAGCTCGGGCCCGTCGGCGAAAGGGAAGTAGGCGTCGGAGGCCAGCGCCGAGCCCTGAAGGTCGCTCTGGGCCTTCTCGACCGCCAGCCGCACCGAGTCGACCCGGCTCATCTGCCCGGCGCCGATGCCGACCGTCGCCAGATCCTTGGCCAGCACGATCGCGTTGGACTTCACGTGCTTGGCCACCCGCCAGGAGAACAGCATGTCGCTCCACTCCTGGTCGGTCGGCGCGCGCTGGGTGACGACCTCCATCGACGCGCGCTCCTCGAGGCCGCCGTCACGGTCCTGCACGAGCAGGCCGCCGGTCACCTGCTTGAGCTCGGGCTCTCCCGGGTTGGGCAGCCGCCGCTCGTCGTTCTGCAGGATGCGGATGTTCGGCTTCTGCGTCAGGACCTCGAGCGCGTCGTCGTCGTAGCCCGGCGCGAAGAGCACCTCGACGAACTGCTGCGAGAGCGCCTCGGCGAGCGCGCGATCGACAGGGCGGTTCAGCGCGATGACGCCGCCGAACGCGCTCATCGGGTCGCAGGCGAACGCGCGCTGGTAGGCCTCCAGCGCCGTGGGGGCCATCGCTGCGCCGCACGGGTTGTTGTGCTTGACGATCGCGCAGGCCGGGACCTCGAAGTCGCCGGCGAGGTTGCGGGCCGAGTCGAGGTCGAGCACGTTGTTGAACGACAGCTGCTTGCCGTGGTGCTGGCGAACCATCGAGAGCACGTGCATGCGCGCCCCGACCTGCTGGTAGTAGGCCGCCCGCTGGTGGGGGTTCTCACCGTAGGGCAGGTCGACGACCTTCTCGAACGCCCGCACGAGCAGGGGCGGGAAGTCCTCGCCCCGCTCGGCGAACCAGCGCGCGATCGCCGTGTCGTAACGGGCGGTCAGCGCGAACGCCTCACCGGCCAGGTGCTCGCGGGTGGGCATCGAGAGCAGTCCGTCGGAGGTGCGCAGCTCCTCGAGCACGGCGTCGTAGCTCTCGGGGCTCACCACAACGGCGGTGAACGCGTGGTTCTTGGCCGCGGCGCGGATCATCGTCGGGCCGCCGATGTCGATGTTCTCGATGACCTCGGGATCCTCCACGCCGCGCTGGGCCGCCGTGCGCTCGAATGGGTAGAGGTTCACGCAGACCAGGTCGACCATCTCGACGCCGTGCTCATCGGCCTGGCGCACGTGGTCGGGATTCGAGCGGACGGCGAGCAGGCCGGCGTAGAGCTTGGGATGGAGCGTCTTGACCCGGCCGTCCATGATCTCGGGGAAGCCGGTGAAGTCCTCGATGGCCCACACCTCCAGGCCGGCCTCGCGCAGGGACTGCGCGGTGCCGCCGGTGGAGATGAGCTCGATGCCCAGCTCGGTCAGGCCGCGGGCGAAGTCGACGATGCCGCGCTTGTCCGACACGGACAGCAGCGCTCGGCGCACACGGACGGCGCCCGGTTCGGTGACGGGGGTCTCGGCGATGCCGCGAGCATAAAGGCCCGGGCAGCGGGGAACGTCTACCGCCATGGAGCGCGACCCCGAGCAGGCCATCGAACACGACGCCGCCGAGCTCGAGGAGCGCGTGCAACGCCTCGACGAGCAGCTCGACGACGCCCGCCAGCGGCTGGAAGAGCGTGCGCGCGAGGCGCAGCGCCTCGGCGAGGCCGACGAGCCCTCCGACCGGTAGGCGATCAGCCGATCAGCAGCCGCCGGGGGTTGGCCGGGTCGCGGCGGACGGCGCCCCGGGCGAGCAGGCGCACCGCTTCGGGCAGCAGCCGGTGCTCGAGCGGGCGCAGCCGCGCATGCAGCGCGTCGCGATCGGCGATCCCGTCGACGGCGATGGCCTCCTGCAGCAGGATCGGGCCCGTGTCGACGCCCTCGTCGACCAGGTGGACCGTGACGCCGCTGACCTTCACACCGTAGGCCAGCGCCTGCGCCACCGCGTCGATGCCGGGGAACGCGGGCAGCAGGGCCGGGTGGACGTTGACCACGCGGTCAGGAAACCGGGCGAGGAACCCCGCGCTCAGCAGCTGCATGTAGCCCGCCAGCACGACGAGCTGCACGCCCTGCTCGGCCAGCCAGTCGGCCATCGCGGCGTCGCGCGCGGCGCGGTCGGGGAAGTCAGAGCGCGCGAAGACCCGCGTGGGGACGTCGCGCGCGCGGGCGCGCTCGAGGGCCGGCGCGTCCGCCTGGTCGGACGCCACGGCCGCCACGCGCGCCTCGGTCTCGTGGACCGTGTCGAGCAGCGCCTGGAGGTTGGTGCCGGCGCCCGAGGCGATCACGCCGATGTTCATGCCGCCGCCTGGGCCCGGGCCACCACCAGCTTGGGATAGGCGCCGCCCGTGGAGCGCAGGCGCCCGGCGGCGATCAGGCCGTCGACGCGCTCGAGCACCTCGCCGGCAGTGAGATGGTCGAACTGCCCGTAGGCGGGCAGGCCGTCATAGCTGTGCTCGAGCAGCTTGCGCGCCCGCCCACCGCGGAGGATCTCCACGACCCGCGTGCGCCCGCAGGCCGGGTCGGCCGCCTGCACGGTGGCGACGATCGCCTCCTCCAGGTCGCCCGGAGCGGCCGCGACGCCGCGCGCGCCGCCGACGCCGCGGTCGGGCACGGCCTCCAGCAGCTCGGGGTTACACACGTCGCAGCACAGGCCGTGGGCGACCGGCGCCCGCGTGTCGCCGAAGTGGCGCAGGATCGCCTCGCGGCGGCACGTCTCGCCCTCGACGTAGCCCCAGATCGCCCGGTACTGGCGCCAGCGCCCCCGCGTTCCCTCGGCCACCAGCGTGCGGCACGCCGCGCGCGCCCGCCCGTCGAAGGGCGCCAGGATCCGGCCGCGCAGCCGGTCGACCGGCGCGGGTGCCGGCTGGATCACGCCCGCCTGGACGAGGTGGCCGACCACGGCGCGCAGGCGCTCCTCCTCGTCGGGATCGGCCGCCAGCTCGCGCAGCTGCACCTCGTAGCGCCCGTCCATCCCCCGGAACTCGAGCGTCCGCGCCACCCGCTCGACGAGCGCATCGTCGACCTCCGAGCGCTGGATGAAGAACACGTGCAGGCCCTTGTCTCGCCCCTCGGCGAACAGCAGCGCCTTGGCCGGCGCCCCGTCGCGGCCCGCGCGGCCCGCCTCCTGGTAGTAGGCCTCCAGCGAGCCCGGCACGCTCTCGTGGACGACCGTCCGGACGTCGGCCTTGTCGACGCCCAGGCCGAACGCGTTGGTGGCCACCACGACGTCGACGTCGCCGGACATGAACCGGCGCTGCGCCGCCGCGCGCGGCTCGCGCCCCAGACCCGCGTGGTAGGCGACGACCTCGCGCCCGAGGTCCTGGCGCAGCGACTCGGCCAGCCGCTCGACGCCTTTGCGGGTCCCTGCGTAGACGATCGCCGGCGTCGCCCCCGGCTGCGCGAGGGCCGCCGCGATGCGCCGGTGCTTGACCTTGGCCGTCGTGCACGGGATGACGGCGAAATCGAGGTTCGGGCGATCGAATCCGGTCGTCACCCGCACCGGGTCGCGCAGGCCGAGGCGCTGCTCGATGTCGCGGGCGACCTGCGGGGTCGCGGTCGCGGTCGACGCGATGATCGCCGCCGCGCCGAGGTAGCGCGCGGCGTCGGCCAGCCGGAAGTAGTCCGGGCGGAAGTCGTGGCCCCACTGCGAGACGCAGTGCGCCTCGTCGACGACGAACAGCCCGACCCGGCCCCGGACCGCCTCGAGGAACCCGGGCGAGCCGAAGCGCTCGGGCGCCACGTAGAGCGCGCGCAGCCCGCCGGACCGCGCGGCCTCGATGACCCGCGCGTTCTCGCCGCCGTCGCGCTGGGCGTTGACCAGGCCGACCGAGCCGGGAGCGATCCGCTCCAGCGCCTCGACCTGATCCTGCATGAGAGAGACCAGCGGCGAGACGACCAGCGTGAGGTCGTCGCGCACCAGTGCCGGCAGCTGGTAGCACAGCGACTTGCCCGCGCCCGTGGGCATGACGACCAGCGTGTCACGGCCGTCGACCGCGGCTCGCACAGCCTCCTCCTGGCCGGGCCGGAAGCCGGGGAAGCCGAAATGCTGGCGGAGGGCGTTCGTCAGATCCATCCGGCGTCCGACCATAGCGACGGGCGCGGCCACCTCAACCCGGCTGCGGAGAGTCGTTGCGAAGTCGGCGCTAGGCGTGGAGGACAGGGAGCTCGAGCGCGTACTTGCCGTCGCCCTCAGCCAGCGCGAGGGGGTACTCCCCGGTGAAGCAGGCGTCGCAGTGCTGAGCGCGATCGCCGCCGATCGCCTCGTAGACGCCCCCCATCGAGACGTAGGCGAGGGTGTCGCAGCCCAGCTCGGCGGCGACCTCGTCGACCGTGCGGCCGTGCGCGATCATCTCCTCGCGCGTCGACATGTCGATCCCGTAGTGGCACGGGTGCTTGATCGGTGGCGCGCTGATGCGCATGTGCACCTCTCGCGCACCGGCGTCGCGCAGCATCTGGACGATCTGGCGCGTGGTGTTGCCGCGGACGATCGAGTCGTCGACGACGACCAGCGACTTGCCGCCCACGATCTCGGGCAGCGGGTTGAACTTCAACCGCAGGCCCTGCTTACGCAGCTCCTGGCCGGGCTGGATGAAGGTGCGTGCGACGTAGCGGTTCTTGACGAAGCCGTCGTCGGTCGGCAGCCCCGACGCACGGGCGTAGCCGCGGGCGGCGGCATTGCCCGAGTCGGGCACCGCGATGACCAGATCGGCGCCGGGAGCCGGGGCCTCGCGGGCGAGGATCTCGCCCATCCGCCCCCGGGCGGCCTGCAGCGACTGGCCGCCCATCCGCGAATCGGGGCGGGCGAAGTAGATGTACTCGAAGACGCAGAACGCCTTGCGCGCCCCCTCGACGCCCATCCGCGTCTGGATGCCGCGCTCGCTGAGCGAGACGATCTCCCCCGGTTCGACGTCGCGCAGCAGCTTGGCGCCGATGATGTCCAGCGCGCAGGACTCGCTGGCGACGCAGTAGCGCTCGCCGATCTGCCCGATGACGAGCGGGCGCAGTCCGGCCGGGTCGCGGAAGGCGACGACGCGGTCGTTGCTCATCACCACCGTCGAGTAGGCGCCGTGCATGCGCGGCATCACGTCGGCGATCGCGTCCTCGACCTCGTCGGCCTCGTGGGTGGCCAGCAGGGCGGCGATGATCTCGGAGTCCGAGGTCGAGCGGAAGCCGACGCCCGCCTCGCGCAGCTCGGAGTGCAGCTGCACGGCGTTGACGAGGTTGCCGTTGTGGGCCAGGGCGATCTCGCGCCGGTTGCCGCCGTCGCCGCCGAGGCGGTGGACCGGCTGGGAGTTCTCCCAGGCGCTGGAGCCCGTCGTCGAGTAGCGGACGTGGCCGATGGCCAGGTCGCCGGCCAGCGTGCGCAGGTCGTGCTCGGTGAAGACCTGGCTGACGAGGCCCTGGTTGCGCAGGGTCATGATGTGGCCGTCGAGGTCGGCCGCGGCGATGCCGGCGGACTCCTGCCCACGGTGCTGCAACGCGTATAGCGCGAAGTAGGCGAGTCGCGAGACGTCGTGCTCGGGTCCGTAGATGCCGAAGACGCCACACTCGTCGCGGGGTCCGTCGCGCGGGTCGAGGAGGTCGGGAGGCTGCATGGCAGCGACAGGTTCGAGTCTAGCGTCGAGGTCGGGCGCTACCGGGAGGCCTGGTCGAGGCGAGCCAGCTCCTCGGCGCTGAGCGTCAGCTCGGCCATCGCCAGCAGGTCGGCGAGCTGCTCGACGCTGCGCGCGCTGGCGATCGGCGCCACCACCGTCGGCTGGGCGGCCAGCCAAGCCAGCGCCACCGCCGCGACCGGGACCGCGTGGGCCTCGGCCACCGCGTCGAGCGCGTCGAGGACGCGCAGGCCGCGGTCGTCGAGGTAGCGCGCCGCCCCGCCGGCGCGCGGGCTGTCGACGTCGGCGCCCCGTCGGTACTTGCCGGTCAGGAAGCCGCTGGCCAGCCCGTAGTAGGGCACGCACGACAGGCCCTCACGCGCCACGAGGGAGGCGAGCTCACCCTCGTAGCCGTCGCGCTCGAGCAGGTTGTACTCCGGCTGCAGCGCCTCGTAGCGGGCCAGGCCCTCACGGTCAGAGACCGCCAGCGCCTCGGCGAGCCGCGGCGCGCTGAAGTTCGAGGCGCCGATGTGGCGGACCTTGCCCTCGCGCACGAGCTCGTCGAACGCCGTCAGCGTCTCCTGCACCGGTGTGTCCGGATCGTCGCGATGGGCGTAGTAGAGGTCGATCCGATCGGTCTGGAGCCGTTGCAGCGAGCCCTCGGCGCCCCGCCGGATCGCGTCGGCGCCCAGGCCCTTGGCCTGCTCCCACGACCCGACCTTGGTGGCGATCACCATCCGGTCGCGGTTGCCGCGCTCCGCCATCCAGCGCCCGAGGATCGATTCGGACTCCCCGCCCGCGTGGCCGGGCGCCCACGCCGAGTAGGCGTCGGCGGTGTCGACGAAGTTGCCGCCGGCCGCCGCGTAGGCGTCCAGGACGGCGAACGACGCCGGCTCGTCGGCCGTCCAGCCGAACACGTTGCCGCCGAGGCAGAGGGGGAAGACGTCGAGGTCGCTGCGGCCGATCAGAGGCATGCTTCGACGCTAGCAACGGTCCTCAGGGGAACAGCACGGCGAGCGCGGAGTACGCCTCGCGCATCTCGGCCAGCGTCCAGGCCTCGTCGCCGAGCACCAGGGCGTCACCGCCGACGGTCCCGAGGATGTGCAGCTGGACGCGCTCGCCGAGACGCTCGAGAGCCGCGCGGTCGCCGCTGACGACGAAGCCGCACGAGAGCTCACCGAAGAGCATCACGTCGGAGCGATCGACCGGCACCTCGATGCGGGCGCCGATCCCGCCCAGCAGGCAGGCCTCCGCGAGGGCCACGAGGCTCCCTCCCTCGGCGATGTCATGGGCCGAGCGCAGCTCGCGGGCGCGCACCATCTCGCGAATGGCCGTGAGCGCGTCGATCGCCGCCCCGAAGTCGATCTCGCCGAGGCCGTCGGGCAGTGGCTCGCCCCGCAGCTTGGCCAGCTCGGAGGCGCCCAGCGTCGGCGGGCGATGGCCGGCCACCAGGCCGAACGTGTCGCCCTCGCGGACGAACCCGGACCGGCCGGCGGCCAGCGGGTCGGGCAGCTCGCCGACCAGGCCGACCACAGGGGTCGGGTAGATCGGGCCGTCGGCGCCCTCGTTGTAGAGCGAGACGTTGCCGCCCACGACCGGGATGCCCAGCGCCCGGCAGGCATCGCCGAGGCCGCGCACCGACTCGGTCAGCTGCCAGGCGATGTGCGGCTTCTCGGGGTTGCCGAAGTTCAGGCAGTTGGTCAGGCCCAGCGGCTCGGCGCCGACACAGGCCAGGTTGGCCGCGCACTCGAGCACGACCTCGATCGTCCCGCGGTAGGGGTCGGCGGCCACCCGGCGGCCGCTGCCGTCAATCGACACGGCGATCGCGTTGCCGCCGGGCAGCGCGAGCACGGCGGCGTCGGCCTGCTCGGGGCGCCGCGCGGTGCGCGCGCCCACCAGGCAGTCGTACTGCTCGAAGAGCGGGCGCCGGGAGGCGATGTTCGGCGAGGCCAGCAGCGCGAGCAGCGTGTCGTGCAAAGAGGTTCCGGCCGCGAGCGTCGCGGTGGGCGCCGGGTAGAGCGGGGCGCTGGGCGCCTGCGGGGCGAGGTCGTAGAGCGGGCACTCGTCGACCAGGGCCTGGACGGGAACGTCGCCGACGAGCTCGCCGTCGCGCAGGATCCGCATCCGCCGCGTGTCGGTGACCTCGCCGATGACCGTGCCGTGGACCTCCCACTTCGCGCACACGGCGAGCACCTCGTCGACGCGCCCGGGCTCGGTGACGCAGAGCATCCGCTCCTGGGACTCCGAGACCATGATCTCGAACGGCGCCATGTCGGCCTCGCGCAGCGGCACACGGGCGACGTCGAGGTCGATGCCGACCTCGCCCTTGCTGGCCATCTCCGCGGCGCTCGAGGTCAGCCCGGCGGCGCCGAGGTCCTGCAGCGAGACGTGCAGCCCGCGCTCGAGCAGCTCGAGCGAGCACTCGATCGCCTTGGACTCGGCGAACGGGTCGCCGACCTGCACGCTGGGGCGCTTGGACTCGTCCTCGTCGTCGAGCTCGGCGCTGGCCAGGACCGAGGCGCCGCCGATGCCGTCGCGACCGGTCGACGCACCGAAGAGGATCAGCTGGTTGCCGACGCCGGCCGCCGCGCTGCGGACCATGTCCTCGCGGCGGGCGAGCCCGAGGGCCATCGCGTTGACCAGGCAGTTCGTCTCGTACGGGCCCTCGAAGTAGACCTCGCCGCCGATCGTCGGGACGCCGACGGAGTTGCCGTAGTGGCCGATGCCGGCGACCGCGCGGTCGAGCAGGTAGCGCGAGCGCGGGGACGTCGGCTCGCCGAAGCGCAGCGAGTCGAGCACCGCGATCGGCCGCGCGCCGATCGCGAAGATGTCGCGCAGGATCCCGCCGACGCCGGTGGCGGCGCCCTGGAAGGGCTCGACGGCGCTCGGGTGGTTGTGCGACTCGACCTTGAAGGCCACCGCCCGGCCGCCGCCGATGTCGACCGCGCCCGCGTTCTCGCCCGGGCCCATGACGAGCTTCGGGCCCTCGACGGGCAGCGTGCGCAGCAGCTTCTTGGAGTGCTTGTAGGCGCAGTGCTCGCTCCACAGCAGCGAGAACATCGCGAGCTCGACCTGGTTGGGCGGCCGTCCGAGCTTCTCGACGACGAGCGCGTACTCGTCCCGCGTGAGGCCGAGC
>JAWVFY010000380.1:0-5229 GCA_033855575.1 Solirubrobacteraceae bacterium | reverse complement strand
AGGACCACGGCGCCAGTCTACTCCGGATCGCCACTACAGGCGAAGGCAATCCACGCAGATGTCCAGGGCCTCCTCGACGTGGATCGCGGGCACGGTGGGCGCCCGGACGGCGAACAGCCGAGTGGCCTCCGTCGCGCGCGTGACCAGGTGGCTGCGGGCCAGCCGGCCGAAGAGGATCCCGACCGCGCCGGCGGCGTCGGCGACCACCAGTCGCCCGCCCGGCAGCTCGTCGGCGAGCTCCTCGGTGCCCAACCGCTCCCGGGCCTGGGCGGGCCGCAGCCCCAGCTCGCCGTCGAGGCGGGCCTCGTCGAGCCCCCACACCGGGACACCCGTCTCGGCCACCGCCACCGTGATGGCATCGTCGAGGCGGTTGTCAGCCGTGTACTGGCCCTTGAGCAGCCGCTCGAGGACCAGCGCCTCGGCCGGCGGCCGGTCCTCGTCGGGATCCAGCCCGAGGTGGCGGAAGAGCACGCGGTAGGCCTGAGGGATCGGCCGGGTCCGAAAGGCCACCGCCTCGGCGCCCGACATTCGCTGCGAGAGGTAGCGCAGCCGCCGGCGGACCTCGGGGGCGGGCGGGCCCGTCCCGACCGCGACGGTCAGCTGGACGAGCTCGAGGTCGGGGAACTCGGCGGCGACCGCCTCGTCGACCCAGCCCCGGCGCAGCTCGCTCACGCCGGTGGTCTCCACCCCCGCGCGCGCGAGGCGGCGACGAGCCCGGCGACGTGGGTGCCCAGGTCACGCTCGGCCTGGTCGCGGCCGACGATCGTGCCGCGGACGACCCCACCGGGGTAGGCGAGCACGACCTCCGGACAGCCGGCGATCCCGTAGACGTTGGCCAGGCCCCCATCATGGTCAAAGACGATGGGGAACGTCCAGTGGTGCTGGCGGACGATCTTCGCCGCGTCGCCGCGGTCGCCACGCACGACGACGCCCGCGTACCGCACGCCCGGCGTGCGCTTCGAGAGGCGCTGCATGGCGTCGAACGAGCCCATGCAGTGCGCCCCGCGCGTGAAGAAGAAGCCCAGCACCACCGGCCCGGGCCGGGCCAGGTCGCAGGAGTTCAGCGCATCGGGGCGGTGCACCGAGCAGGCGGGGACCGCTCCGGCCCGCCCGCTGTGCGGTCGAGCGGCCAGGTTGGCGTCGCCGGCCAGCGACGACAGGAGCAGCGGCGCGGCGAACGGCGGCAGCACGCGGCCGACCCGCGGTCCTTCCGAGCCGGGCCCGTTGGTGCGCAGGGTGTTGATGCCGATGTAGGCGAGGATCAGCACCGCCAGGACGCCGACGAACCAGCCGTATCGGTTCGCGGCGGGCGGTGAGGCCGCCCCGCCCACCGGCGGCTGGGGCTCGCTCATGGCCGTGCGCGAGCGGCCCGCCGCGCCAGCACCGGGCGCCGCAGCCGGACGCCGCGCTCAGAGTGCGCGAGCGCCGCAGGCAACACGGCCATGACGCCGAGCAGCGACACGGTGAGGTCGACGACGGTGACCAGGCCGAAGTCGCGCAGCATCCGGATGTCAGAGATCATCAGCACGGCGAAGCCGGCGATGGCCGTGACGCCCGAGGCCATGACCGCGCGGCCCGTCGAGGCATAGGTGCGCGCCAGTGCCGCCTGGCTGCTGTGGCCGGCCGCGCGCTCCTGGCGATAGCGCTCGCTGAGCAGGACGCTGAACTCCGTCGAGATGGCGATGACGAGCGCCGACAGCGTCACCGACATGGGGTTCAGCGGGATCCCGAGCTGCGCGAGCAGCCACAGGGCCAGGCCGGACCAGCCGGTCACCAGGGCGATCGGCACGAGCGGCAGCAGCGCGCGGCGCACGCGGCGCAGGGCGATCAGCAGCACGAGCGCGACGGCCAGCAGGCTGAGGACCAGCTGCAGCGCGCGCCGCCACGGCGAGGCCAGCTTCGAGTTGGCCTCGGCGGCCAGCACCGGCAGCCCGGCGAGCTGGGCGTGGATGCCCGGCGGCGGGTGCAGGTCGCGGCGCATGGTCTGGATCACGCGCTCCTGCTCGTCGAGCGGCATCAGCCGGATGCCGAAGGCCATCGTCGCCGTCCGGTGGTCGGGTGTGATCACGCCCTGGGAGAAGTAGGCCGGCACCGCGTTGAGCAGGGCCTCGATGGAGCTGCGCGTCTGCGCGCCGCCGCCCGCGAACAGATCGGGCAGCGAGAACGCCGGGCACAGCTCGGCCTGGCCGCAGGCGCGCCCGTTGCGGTACCCGTAGCGCCGCAGCAGCCGCTTCTGGTAGGCGGTCATCCAGGCGACGGTCGACGGCTCGGTCAGGCGGTTGGAGTCGACCACCACGTCGATCTCGCCGCCGACGCCCGTGGCGTCCTCCAGCGCGCGCAGGTCGCGCAGCGCGCCCAGGTTCTGCGGCACGAGCTTCTGCAGGTCCGACTCGACCGGCGTCTGGGTGTCGAGCGCCCAGCCGACCACCGCGACGGCGAGGGCGACCCCGACCATGCGGCCGGGATGGACGGCGGCGATCCGCAGGGTGCCGCGCCCCAGCGCGCCGGCGCGGCGCCCGATCGCCCGCGGCAACCGCGTCTCGGTCAGCAGCTCGCCGGCGCCGCGCCAGGCCGGGGCCAGCCGCTCGCCCAGCGCCGCCACGGGTCGCGGCGCGCCGCGGCCCTGGCTCGCCGCGAGCAGCGCGGCGCCGGCGGTGAACGTCGTCAGGAACGCCAGCACGACCCCGATGACGAGCAGCAGCCCGAACCCGCGGACCATCGGCACCGGCGAGAGCAGGAGCACGAGGAAGCCCGCCGCGGTCGCGGCGCCCGCCGACAGGATCGTCGGGCCCCCGAGCCGGGCGGCTCGAGTGACGTCGCCGCCGGCCTCCGCGACCCGCGACTGGAACTGGATCGCGTAGTCGACCGCCAGGCCGATGAGCACCGGCAGCACGGCGATCGAGGCCATCGTCAGCGACGCTCCGGCCAGCGACAGGCCGCCGAACGTCAGCGCGGCCGCCGCCAGGGCGACGACCAGCGGCAGCAGGCGCGCCCGGGCTCCGAAGACCACCGCCAGGGTCCCGCCCATGACCAGCAGGGCGGCGATCAGCAGCACGATGATCGACTGGCTGATGCGGTGGGTGAGGTCGCTGACCACGACCGGCGCGCCGGTGACGACGTAGGTCTCGCCGTGCTTGAGCGCCCAATCGGGCATCCGGATCGCCCGGCGGATCTGGCCGATGGCGGCCGTGCGCTGCTGCTCGCTGAGCTCGGGCTTCAGCCGGACCTGGATCAGGGCGCTGTCGCGCGTCGGGAACAGGTAGGCGAAGCGCGGCTTGGGCGTCCCCACCTGCGCGCCGCCGGCGAAGACCAGCTTGGACACGAACGCGGTGTCGTTGAGCGACGGCGGGCTCGTGATGCCGTACTTCAGGGCGAGCTGCAGGACCGTCTGCTCGAACTCCTGCTCGCGCAGCTGGCGCGCCTCGGCGGCCAGCCGGTTGGCCTGCGCCCTGGACATCCCGCGCGCCAGGGCGAGCTTGCGCGCGGCGGTGGCCACCCGGTTGGCGTCCTGCGCGGCCGCGGTCTGCTGGCTGGCGAACTCGTCGGAGATCTGCGTCACCGACTCGTTGATGAACGTGCCGGGGCCGAAGACGACCCGCACGGGCTTGGTCTGCGCCAGCTGGGCGCAGGGCCCCGACGGGCCGCCGCGCGGCTTGACGCCCTTGGGCAGGTTGCCGGAGATGCATCCCTCGAGCCCGACGACGCGCTCGATGTCGGAGGTCAGCACCAGGCTGGAGAGCTTGCCCCGCACGAGCACGTAGACCGCGTCGTCGCCGAAGCGCTCGTGGAAGTGCTGCGTGGCGCGGTACTCGGGGGTGTTCGCGCTGACCAGCGTGTCGGTCGCCGCCGACGGCGTCAGCCGCGAGGCCAGCAGCACCGCGGCGAGGACCAGCAGCGCCGTGACGGCGAGCACGGCCACCGGCCGGCGGGCTGCTCCCGCGACCATCGATGCGAGCCTTCTCCCCACCATGCCGGTCTGACCGGCTACTTGCGCCTCGAGGTGCTGCCGTTGAGCGCCACGCCCACGTGCGGGTACTGGGTGGTGTCCGCGCTCTTCGGCGTCGTGGTGGGCGAGTACTTGGGCTGCTGGATGCAGGGCGGCGCGCCAACCAGGCCCGACGAGAACGTCGTGTAGGCGAACTGCTTGATGTTGTTGGCCAGCGTCGGACCGATCAGCGGCAGTCCGGTGAGCGGGCTCAGGACGCTGCTGTCGATGACGGTCGGAACCCCGTTGGCGCAGTGGCGCGTCTCGTACTGCGCCGGGCCGTTCGTGCCGCCGTTGAGCAGGTTGTTGAGCTTGAGGTACTGACCGGGGAACGCGTAGGCCGAGGTGCGGTTCGAGCCGATGCGGGCCGGATAGGCGGCCAGGTTCTCGGGGTTGATCGGGTTGAGCGTCCGCAGGTAGTGGACCTTCAGCCCCTTGGCGTAGGTGGGGATGTTGCCGGCCTGCGTCGCGGCGACGGTGTTGGCGAAGAACGCGGTCAGCTCGGGCTTGTAGCCGCCGATGAACGTCAGGATCGGGTTGACCTGGCGCAGCACCGGGTCAAACTCGGGCAGCAGCGGGTGCAGGTCGTCGAGGAACGCCTGCGTCGCGGGCAGCCCCTTCTTCGACGCCGCGTTGAGCTTGTCCAGCGCGTGGAACAGCGCCTTGGCGTCGGGCGCCAGGCCGGAGAGGCTGACCAGGGTCGGGCTGAGCTGCCGCGCCGCGGGGCGCAGCTGGGTGATCAGCGGATTGGTGTGCTTGGCGTAGGCGGCCAGTCGTGCCACCGTCAGCGAGGACTGCGTCTCGAAGGTCGGCAGGATGTGGAAGATCTCGCTGAGCTGGACGTTGCGCGCCGCGGTCGTGGTGAACACGCGGTTGGAGTTGGCGATCAGCGAGCGCAGCTGGTGGTCGCGCTGCGACAGCGCGTTGAACACCGTGCCGGTGTTGCGCACCAGCTGGCGCGTCGCGCCCTCCTGGGAGTTGAGGATCGCCAGCAGCTTGGTCGCGTCCTCGGCGAACGGCGCGAGGTTGCCCAGCGCGTTGTTGATGTCGGCGCCGCGGCCGGCCAGCGACTGCGCCTGGTTCTGCATCCAGGAGCGGAACGCCGTGCGGGTCGGCTTGTCGAACGCGCGGTAGATCTCGTCGAGCTCGACGGTCTGCGAGACCTGGGAGGCCGGGATCGTGCCGTTCTCGGGCAGCGAGCCCGAGGACCGCTCGCCCGGCGTCAGCTCGACGTAGGTCTCGCC
>JAWVFY010000379.1:0-3244 GCA_033855575.1 Solirubrobacteraceae bacterium | reverse complement strand
CGGGTGGCCGACAGCATCGACTCCAGCCGCAGCGACTCCGGAGAGGAAGAGCTCCGTGTCCGCATCGCCTTTCAGCCGAGCTGATCCTCAAAGCCTGCTACACCTGGAGAACGAATGGCACCTGAGTTCGCACTGACCGAGGAGTCCCTCGACGAGCTGCGCCACGTGGTGGCAGTTCGCGGCGAGATCGACCTGTTCACCGCACCCGACCTCAAGTCGACCCTGCTGCTGGCCATCGACGGCGGGAAGTCGCGGATCGTGGTCGACCTCAGCGAGACCACGTTCCTGGACTCGACCGCGCTGGGCGTGCTGATCGGCGCCATCAAACGCCTGCGCGCGCGCGACGGCGTGCTGACGATCGTCAACGTGGATCCGAACATCGCCAAGACGTTCGAGATCACCGGCCTGGACCAGATCTTCACGATCACCGCCTCCCGCGAAGAGGCCATCGCCGCGCTCGACGGCGACCCCCAGGCCGCCTAGCTCCAGGTCTGCGTTGATCGCGCTGGCCACCTGCGCGGAGTTCGCGTCGCTCGACGCCGACGACGCCCTGCTCCAGACGGCCCTCGGCGGCGAGGCGATGCCGGTGGTCTGGGACGACCCGGCCGTCGACTGGGGCGCGTTCGACCTGGTGGTCGTGCGCAGCACCTGGGACTACACCGAGCGCCGCGACGAGTTCGTGGCCTGGGCGGAGTCTGTCGGCCCGCGGCTGCACAACCCGCCCGAGGTCATTCGCTGGAACTCCGACAAGCGCTATCTCGCCGATCTCGACGCCGCCGGCCTGCCGGTCGTGCCGACGACCTTCCTGGAGCCCGACGCCCCGCTCGTGCTGGGCGGCTGGGATCAGGTGCCGTGCGTCGTGAAGCCCGCGGTGTCGGCGGGCTCGCGCGACACGGCCCGCCACGACCACCCGCGCGCCGCGGCCGAGCACGCGCAGCGGCTGCTCGCCGACGGCCGGGTCGTGATGGTCCAGCCCTACGTCGCCGAGGTCGACACGGCGGGCGAGACCGCGCTGCTGTACTACGACGGGCACTTCGACCACGCGATCCGCAAGGGTCCGATGCTGCTCGGCGGGACCGCGGCGGTCGACGGCCTGTTCGCGCCCGAGGCGATCGAGCCGCGCGAGCCACGGCCCGAGGAGCGTGCGGTGGGCGACGCCGTCGTCGCGGAGATCGAGCGCCGCTTCGGGCGCCTGCTCTACGCACGCGTCGACCTGCTCGGCTCCGAGCCGGTCGTGCTCGAGGTCGAGCTCACCGAGCCGTCGCTGTTCTTCGGCCGGTCGGCAGGCGCCGCGGACCGCTATGCCGCCGCGATCCGGGCCCGCGTCTAGGGGGGGCGGAAGGGGCCACGTGGCCCCTGAAGCCGGGTCCCCTCCGGTCTAGGCAGCCGCGCGCTCGCGCTCGAGCATCGGCGAGCGGCGGACGCTCTCGCCGGTGATCAGGGCGAGCACCGCTTCCTCGACCGCGCCCTGGAGTGCGGTGCCGGGATCGTCGGCCAGGACGTCGACGTCGATCACGACGCCGTCGCGGAAGCGGTCGAACACCCGCGGATCGATGTAGGACGCGCGCGCCACCGCCGGGGTGTTGCCGAGAAAGCGCGAGACCTCCTTGACCGCATGGCTGACCAGGCGTTTGCGCCGGGCGGCCGAGAAGCTCGCCGGTCGCGAGGCGGCGAGGGTAACCGCGGCCAGCACGGTGGCCCCCCACGTGCGGAAGTCCTTGGCCGAGACGTCGAGGCCGGTGGCCAGCTTGAGGTAGGCGTTGATGTCGGCCGACCTGACGTCGACCCAGCGGCCATCGCGCTTGTAGGCCAGCAGCTCGTCGATCCCGCCGCGGCGCGCCTTGAGCTTGGCGACGATCGCCGCCACCTCGGGGTCGACCACCTGGCGGATATGGCGCTTGGAGTGCTTGGCCGGGTAGTCGAAGACGAGCGTGTCGCCGCTGACCGTGACGTGGCGCTTCCTGATCGTGGCCAGCCCGTAGGTCTCGTTGGTCACGGCGTAGTCCTCGGTGCCGATGCGGAAGAGGCCGCGGTCGAGCAGGCGAACCGCGCAGGCCAGGACGTGCTCGCGCGAGAGCTCGCGGCCGGCGATGTGCTCGTCGATGAGCGCGCGCGCCTCGGGCAGCGCGCGGGCGAAGGCGACCATGTCGTCGAACTTGCGCTGATCCTGGCGCTCGCGCCAACGCTGGTGGTAGAGGTACTGCTTGCGGCCACGCCGGTCGACGCCCGTGGCCTGGATGTGGCCGCCCGGGTAGGGGCAGATCCACACGTCCTGCCACGCGGGCGGGATGGCGAGCTCGTCGATCCGGTCCAGGACCTCGTCGTCCCCGACGCGCTCGCCGTCGGCGTCGAGGTAGGACCAGCCGCGGCCCTGCCGGCGACGGCGGATGCCGGGGCCGGTGCAGTCGGAACGGCGCAGGCGCATTGCGGTGCAGTACCCGCAAGCCCCGCGCGCCATCCGGCGCCCGGCTAACCCTTTGCGGGGGTCTTCTTGCGCGCGGCCGGCTTCTTGGCCGGCGCCTTGCGCTTGGCCGGCGCGGCCTTGGCGCCGTCGCCCGAGCGCACCGCGTCGAGTGAGGCCTTCAGCGCGGCCATCAGGTCGGGGACCGGTGCGGCCTCCTCGACCTGGGGCTGAACGGCGATCTCCTCGCCGGCCGCCTTGGCCTCGATCAGCGCCAGGACCTGCTCGCGGTAGGTGTCGGTGTACTTCTCGGGCTCGAAGTGGCCGGCCAGCGAGTCGACCAGCTGCTTGGCGATGTCGAGCTCGCGGTCGTTGACCTCGACGTCATCGGGCAGCTCGTCGATGCGGCGGGGGTCTACGATCTCGTCGGCGAAGATCATCGTCGCCATGCCCAGCACGGGTGGCGCGTCGTCGGCGCCGCCGGCCATCGGGCGCAGCGCGACCAGCTGCTCCTTGGAGCGGATGACCACCTTGGCGATGCCGACCTTGCTGGTCTCGCGCATCGCCTCGAGCAGCAGCTTGTAGGGCTTTGCCCCGCCGGTGGCCGGCGCGAGGTAGTACGGGTGGTCGTAGAAGATCGGGTCGATCTCGTCGAGGCTGACGAAGTCGAGGATGTCGATCGTCTTGGTCTTCGCCGGATCCAGCGCCTCGAGCTCGTCGGGGTCGATCAGCACGTAGCGGTCCGGCGCGAGCTCGTAGCCCTTGACGATGTCCTCGTAGGGGACCTCGTCGCCGGTCGAGGGATCCACCCGCTTCTGGGCGATCCGCGCGCCGGTCGCCTGG
>JAWVFY010000378.1:0-9313 GCA_033855575.1 Solirubrobacteraceae bacterium | reverse complement strand
TCGGCGTCGCCATCGTGCTGCGGCTCGCCGTCGCGCCCGCGCTCCTGGCCGGCTTCGCCGCACTCGTGGTGCGCATCCCCCACGTGTACCTGCTGCAGGCGGCGATGCCGTCCGGGATCAACTCGCTCGTCATCGGGCACGCGTACGGGCTCGACCTGCGCCTCGCGTCGTCCGCGCTGGCATGGACGACTGCGATCGTGCTCGTCGGCGGGCTCATAGGATCGGCGCTCTGATGCGCGCACTCGTGCAACGCGCGTCGCGGGCCGCGGTCTCCGTCGACGGGCAGGTCGTGTCCGCGATCGGGCCCGGCCTGCTCGTCCTCCTCGGCATCACCCACGAGGACACGGCCGACATCGCCGACCGTCTCGCCGACAAGGTCCGCGCGCTGCGCGTCTTCGCCGATGCCGAGGGCCGCATGAACGATCCGCTGGGCGACCGCGAGGTTCTCGTCGTCAGCCAGTTCACCCTCTACGGCGACGCACGCAAGGGCAACCGGCCGTCCTACGTCGCCGCCGCCCGGCCCGAGCAGGCCGAGCCGCTCTACGAGCGCTTCCGCGAGCGCCTCGGCGCGGCCGGCGGCAGCTTCGGCGCGCACATGGAGGTCGAGCTGGTCAACGACGGCCCGGTGACCCTCATGGTCGAGCTTGCATAGGCTGCCCTCGATGCCACCCGAATCGTTCATCGCCCCCCGCTTCGCCGCCGAGCCGCCACAGGAGCACCTGCCGTCGGGGCGCTGGGCCGCCACGTTGCAGGCCGAGCTGCTGGCCGCCGCCCAGGACCTCGGGGAGGTGGGCGAGCCCGGCGACGTCGTCTGGTTCCCCGACCGCACCTACGCCGGCCGCACCTTCGTGCCGGCCACCGCCCGGACCTCGACCGGCCTGGAACTCTTCGGCTACGTCTCCTACGTGGTCAGCGACGAGCCCGGCTCGTTCCACACGGTCGCCGACGTGACCGAGGAGGTCGCCGAGGCCCACCCGGAGTGGAAGATCGACCTGTGCGACGAGATCATCGGGACGTGGCGCGGCGACGGCGGCAAGGTCGCCCAGATGACCCTGGTCTGGGGCGTGCCGATGGTCGCCGGCGCCGCGGTCGCCACGGCCGAGCTCGGCGGGCGCGTGCGAGTGACCGTCGACCAGTGCCCGCTCGTCGAGAACCGCTTCACGCTGGTTGCCCCCGACGACTTCGGCGGCGACACGCTGGAGGTGCGCGCCTATGACGACCGCGGCGCCGAGGTCGCCGTCGAGTCGCTCTACGAAGACGAGTAGTGGACCTCGAAGACGCGATCCGCACCCGCCGGACCCACAAGGCGTTCGGCCCCGAGCCTGTCGACCCCACCACGCTGCGCGACCTCCTCGAGCTCGCCACCTGGGCGCCCAACCACCACCTGACCAACCCGTGGCGGTTTCGCGTCCTGGGCCCGCGGGCGCTGGCCGCGCTGAAGGAGGCCGCCGGCCCGGAGGCGGCGGCCAAGCTCGACCGCGCCCCGACGCTGATCGTGGTCTCCGTCGTGCGCTCCGGCGATCCGGTCACCGCGGAGGAGGACCTCTGCGCGACCGCGGCGGCCGCCTACATCGTGCTGCTGGCCGCCCACGGGCGCGGGCTGGCCGGCTACTGGCGCACGCCCGCCGTGCTGCGGTCGCCGGCCGGGCAGTCCGCGCTGGGCCTCGGCACCGACGAGCACCCGATCGGCCTGCTCCACCTGGGCCCGCCGCGCCAGGAGCAGCGCCCCCCGGAGCGCGCGCCGGGCGCCGACGTGGTCACCTGGCTGGACTGACGCGGGCGACACGCCCACCACTGCGCGCCACCAGCTCGGCCGGGCTGAGCGGGAACACCGACCGCGGCGTGCCCGCCGCCGCCCAGACCACCTCATGGACGAGCAGGTCCTCGTCGACGAGCGTCTCGGCCGGCGCCGTACGCCAGCCGTAGGGCGGCACGCCGCCGATGGCGAACCCGGTCGCCTCCCGCACGAACGCCGCGTCGGCCTTCGCCACCGCCAGCGACGCCTCGTCGACGGTGTTGGCGCCGCTGCACAGGACGAGCACCGCGTCGTCGCCCCGGGAGCCTGTGCCCGCCCCTGCGGAGCGGGGCCGGGTGAAGACCAGCGACTTGACGATCTGGGCGACCTCGCAGCCGATCGCCGCGGCGGCGTCGGCGGCGGTCCGGGTGCCCTCGGGGAACTCGCGCGCGCCGGCGAAGGCCACGCCGCGCTCAGACCGCCAGGCCGGGGATCTGCGCCGCGATCTCGGCGTCGGTCAGCGGGAAGTGACACGCGGCGAGCGAGCCGCCGTCCTTGGGCGTCAGGGCCGGCGTGTCCTCGCGGCAGATCGGCTGCGCCTTCGGGCAGCGGGTGTGGAAGCGGCACGCGGGCGGCGGGTTGCTGGGGCTGGGGACGTCGCCCTGGAGGATCTGGCGCTTGCGGCTGCCCGCCGCATGCGCGTCGGCGACCGGGACGGCCGACAGCAGCGCGCCGGTGTAAGGGTGGCGCGGCTGGGAGTACAGGACGTCGGAGTCCGCCGTCTCGACCACCGAGCCGAGGTACATGACCGCGACGCGGTTGCACATGTGCCGCACGACCGACAGGTCGTGCGCGATGAACACCAGCGTCAGGCCCATGTCGCGCTGCAGATCACGCAGGAGGTTGAGCACCTGCGCCTGGATCGAGACGTCCAGCGCGGAGACCGGCTCGTCGGCGACGATCAGCTTGGGCTCCAGGGCGATCGCGCGTGCGACGCCGATCCGCTGGCGCTGGCCCCCGGAGAACTCGTGCGGGTAGCGGTTGTAGTGCTCGGGGTTCAGCCCGACGCGGTCCATCAGCTGCTGGACCTTGGCCTTGCGCTCGCCCTTGCCCTTGAGCAGGTCGTGGATCGCGAACGGCTCGGCGATGATCGAGCCCACGGTCTTGCGCGGGTTCAGCGACGAGTACGGGTCCTGGAAGATCAACTGCATGTCGCGCCGCAGCGCCTTGAGACGCTCGCCCTTGGTGTGCGTGATGTCCTCGCCCTCGAAGCGGATCGTCCCGCTGGTGGCGTCGAGCAGGCGCATCATCACCCGCGCCGTCGTGCTCTTGCCGCACCCTGTCTCGCCCACGAGCCCCAGCGTCTCGCCCTGGCGCACGCCGAGGTTGACGCCGTCGACCGCGTGCACGGCCCCCACCTGGCGCTGGAGGATCACGCCCTGGGTGATCGGGAAGTGCTTGACGAGGTCGGTCACCTCGAGCAGGTAGTCGCTCACGGCGTGACCTCGCCCTCGGGCTCGAGCACGTCGGCGCGGGCCTGCTCGGGCAGAGCGCCGCTGCGCAGCTCGCCCCACAGCCGCTGGCGGGTCTCCTCGGCCAGCAGGCAGGCAACCTGATGGCCGGCATCTCCGCCGACCGGGACGAGCCGCGGATCGGTCTCCCGGTGGGCCGGCCGGACGTAGGGACAGCGCGGGTGGAAATGACAGCCGCCGGGACGGTTGATGAGGCTCGGCGGGCGCCCGGGGATCGGGACGAGCGGCTCGTCGCGGGGCGCGGTCAGCCGCGGGATCGAGCGCAGCAGGCCCCAGGTGTAGGGGTGCTCGGGCGCGTCGAAGATCGCCCGCTTGGGCCCGCGCTCGACGATCCGGCCGGCGTACATGACGGCCACGTCGTCGGCCAGCTCGGCGATGACCCCGAGGTCGTGGGTGACCATGATCACCGCCATCCGCAGGTCCGCCTGCAGGCGCTGGATGAGCTCGAGGATCTGCGCCTGGACCGTGACGTCCAGCGCGGTGGTGGGCTCGTCGGCGATCAGCAGGCGGGGCTCGTTGATCAGCGCCATCGCGATCATCGCGCGCTGGCGCATGCCGCCGGAGAACTCGTGGGGGTAGCTGTCGAGGCGGCTGGCCGGGTCCGGGATGCCGACGAGCGTGAGCATCTCTGCCGCACGGTCGCGGCTCTCGCCCTTGCCGGCCCTCGGGTTGTGCGTCTGGTAGGCCTCGACGAGCTGCTTGCCCACCGTGTAGAACGGGTGCAGCGACGACAGCGGGTCCTGGAAGATCATCGCGATGTCGTTGCCGCGCACCCCGCGCAGATCGCGATCGCTCATCGTGATCAGATCGTTGCCGTCCAGGCGGGCCTGCCCGGAGATCGTCGCGCTGCGCCCGCGGGTCAGGCCCATCACGGTCAGCCCGGTCACGCTCTTGCCCGAGCCCGACTCGCCGACCACGCCCAGCGTCTTGCCCTCCTCGACGGCCAGCGACACGCCGTCGACGGCGTGCACGACGCCGTCCTCGGTGGCGAACTCCACCCGCAGGTCGTCGATCTCCAGCAGCGGGGTCACGAGTAGCGCACCCGCGGGTCGAGGAACGCGTAGCCGATGTCGACGATCAGGTTGGCCACGACGATGAAGAACGCGCCGAACAGCACCGTGCCCTGGATCACCGGCAGGTCGGCGTTGATGATGCCCTCGTAGGCCAGGTGCCCGACGCCGGGGATGTTGAACACGTCCTCGGTGAGGATCGCACCGCCGAGCAGGATGCCGATGTCGAGGCCGAGGATCGTCACGATCGGCGTGATCGCCGAGCGCATGCCGTGGCGCCAGATCACGCGCCGCTCCGGCAGGCCCTTGGCTCGGGCGGTCCGGATGTAGTCCTCGGACATCACCTCGATGAGGTTCGAGCGCAGCAGGCGTGCGTAGAAGGCCGCGAAGCTGGCGGCCAGCACCAGCCACGGCAGCAGCAGCGAGCCGAACCATCGACCCACGTTGTCGGTGATGCCGGTGTAGGTCCCGGCCCCGTCGAAGATCTTGACGATGCCGATGTCGTTGGAGAACAGGTAGAGCCCCACCAGGCCCAGCCAGTAGACCGGCGCCGAGATCGCCAGCAGCGCGCCGCCCATGCTCACGCGATCGAAGAACGAGCGGCTGCGGATGGCCGAGATGACCCCGATCGGCAGGCCGACGAGCAGCCAGACGACGACCGCCCCGATGGTCAGCGAGATCGTCGCCGGCAGCCGGCTGAGGATCTCCGTGCGGACGGGCTGGGAGTCCTGGAAGGAGTAGCCGAAGTCGAAGTGCAGGACCAGCTTCTTCATGTAGATCCAGTACTGCTCGGGGACCGACTTGTCGAGGCCGAGCGTGTGCCGGATCTGGGCGATGAGCTGCGGGCTCGGCGACTTGCCCGCTCGCAGGGCGGCGGGGTCGGCCGAGGGCAGCGTGTAGAAGATCACGAAGGTGACTGCGCTGACGATGAACAGCAGCAGCACGACCCAGAGCACGCGGCGGATGATGTAACGGCCCATGGCGGAGGGGAAGCCATGAGGGGCCCCGCCGTGCGGCGGGGCCCCTCGGAGGCGTCATTCGGTGGTGGCGATCCTCGCTACTTGACCGAGCTGAACGACAGGTTCCAGTCGTCGTTCCAGGCATCGAGGACACCGTGGACCTGCGAGCCCTTGACCAGGGCGTTCGACGCCCAGATCTCGGGAATCGCCGGTGCGGCCAGGGTGATCAGCTTGTCGACGTTGGCCCACGCCTTGTTGCGGGCCGTCGGATCCGTGACCTGCGACGCCGAGTCCATCGCGGCGTTGATCTTCGGGTCGTTGAGCACCGCCCAGTTGACGTTGTTGACCGGGACGATCGCCTTGCCGCTGAACGGCACGAACAGGTAGGCGTACGGGTCGGGGAAGTCCTCGATCCAGCCTGCCGTCGGGCACACCGTGATGTGCGCCTTCACGTAGCCGCAGAACTTCGAGTACATGGTCTGCTGCGGGACCGGCTTGAGGACCGTCTTGAAGCCGAGCGCCTGCATGCCCGACTGGACGATGGCCATCTCCTTCGGGCCCGGGTCGCTGTTGGAGCCGACGATGGTCACCGTGGCGTTGCCGGTGTACTTGCCGCTCGGGAAGCCCGCGAGCTTCATGTACTTCTTGGCCACCGTCATGTCACCGGTCGGGCTCTTGAGGTAGTCCAGCCCGAACCCCTTGGCGCCGCCGGCCTCCGCGAAGCCGGGGACCTCCGGGCCCAGGAAGTGCGTGGCCACCGTGCCAACCAGCTTGCCGCCTCGCACCTGGAGGTAGGCCTGCCGGTTGGCCGCCGCGATCGCGGCCTTGCGCAGGTTGAGGTTGTTGAACGGCGGCACCGACGTGTTCAGCGACGCGTAGTAGTCGCCCAGCGTCGCGATCGACAGCTGGCTCTTCTTGGTCTGATAGGCCGTCTTGAGGACCGGTGCCGGCGGGCCGTCGGCCATCAGCAGGTTCGGACTGGCCAGCGTCTGGCGGGCCAGCACGTTGGCGTCGCCGCCGGCCTTCCAGACGATCTTGTCGGCGTAGGCCGGCCGGAAGTCCGTCTTGGCATCCCAGTTGGGGTTGCGCACCAGCGTCAGGCTGCGGCCCGAGCTGTAGCTCTGGTACATGTACGGGCCGTCGAAGGCCTGCTTGGTCGGGTCGCTGTCGTAGGTCGTCGGGTTCTTCTTGTCCATCGACGACGCGAGCGAACGCGGCACCGCCGCGCTGCCCGGAAGGCTCAGCGCCTGGGCGAACGTGGCGCCGAAGTTCGACGTCAGGTGAAAGACGATCGTCGTCGTGTCCGGCGTCGAGATGCCCGAGATCGGGCCGCCCTTGGACTTGTCGGCCCCGACGATCGGGTAGTAGCTGCCCGCGTAGCCGTTCGGGACGTTCGGGTTGAAGTCGCGCTCGAAGGCGTACTTGACGTCGTCGGAGGTCACCGTCCGGCTCAGCGGCGGCGACCACTTGACGTTCGGCTTGATCTTGACCGTGACCGTCTTGCCGTCGCTGCTGATCTGCGGCGGGCCGGCGGCGAGGTCGGGAACGGCCTGCCTCGGGCTGTCCGGCGTGAACGAGTAGAGCGGACGCTGCGTCGCGTAGACGGCCAGGTAGTCGATCTGGAAGTAGGACTGGCCCGGATCGAGGTGCTCCCAGCCCTCCGCGGAGACGACGTTGAGCGTGCCGCCCTTCTGCTGGCTGCTCGACGTGCCGACGTCGGCAAGGCCGCTCACGTTGGCGGGCGCGCCTCCACCGGCGCTCGAGTTGTTGTTGCTGCTGCTGCCACCACACGCCGCGAGGGCGAGTGCGGCGACCGCCGCGGCGACCGCGGCGGACGTCAGCTTGGTAAGACGCATGTGCGTGCCGATCTCCTTGGTTGGGACTTGGGACGACTCGTTGGTCATCGGTTGCTACGGGGGTCGAGGGCGTCCTGCAGACCGTCTCCGACCAGGTTGAAGGCAAGGACCGTCAGGACGAGCGCGATGCCGGGGAAGAGCATGTACCACCACGCGCTGTCGAAGATCGGCGAGGCGGCGGCGATCATCTGTCCCCAGCTCGCGGTCGGCGGCTGAACGCCGACGCCGAGGAACGAGAGCGCGGCCTCGTAGAGGATGTTGGTGGGCAGCACCAACGACGAGTAGACGATGATCGGAGCGACGAGGTTCGGCAGGATCTCGCGCCGCATGATGCGACTGTTCGACGCGCCCAGCGAGCGGCTGGCGTCGACGAACTCCTTCTCCCGGATGGAGAGCACCTGGCCGCGGATGATGCGGCCGATGTAGGGCCACGACGACAGGGCGATGACCACGATCAGCGTGCTGCGCCCGGGCTGGATGATCCCGCCGAGGCAGCCGTTGCCCAGCGAGCAGGCGGTGGCCAGGCCGATGGCCAGCAGCAGGATCGGGAAGGCCAGTACGACGTCCATGATCCGCGAAAGGATCGTGTCGACCCAGCCGCGGAAGAAGCCGGCGACGACGCCGATAAGCACGCCGATGAACACCGCGATCCCGGTGGAGATGAACGCCACCTCCAGCGAGACCCGCGCGCCGTAGATGACGCGGGCCAGGATGTCGCGGCCCAGGTCGTCGACCCCGAGCGGATGGACCGAGCTCGGTCCGCTGGGCGAGCCGAAGGAGTCCAGCGCGCCGATGTTCTGCTGGTTGGGCCCGGTCAGGTTGAAGGCCTTGACGAGCAGCGGTGCGGCGATCGCGAGGACGATCAGCACGACGATGAACACCATCGCGGTCATCGCGACACGATCCCGGCGGAAGCGCCGCCAGAACAGCTGCAGCGGGGACCGGGCGGCGACGTCGCCGGATTCGCCGAGGACGAGCTCGACCTCCTGGGCCTCGAGCGCGTTGACGCTCACGACCGGCCTCGCGCGGCGCGGCGGGCGATGCGGCTTGGGTGCAGGTGGACGCGTTCAGGCAAAGCGGATCCCGGCCACGGTCGCCGGGGGCTTCGACGGATGGTTGCGCGGGCCTTTTTAGGCCACGTTAAGCACGGCAAGAACGGCAACCTAGCGGTATCTTCCGCGCGGCGTTCCAGCCCCGATAGCTCAGCTGGACAGAGCGTCCCCCTCCTAAGGGGAAGGCCGCTGGTTCGAATCCAGCTCGGGGCGCTGGCGATCCGGCCGGCCGGGGTACACGTCGTCGATCGTGGTCAGCGCCCGGAACGGAACTCCCGCCTCGGCCTCCACGCGCTCGCGGGCGCCGGCGAGCCGGTCGAGCACCGTGGCGACCGCCACGACGTTGTGACCGGCGGCCCGCAATGCCGCGACCGCCTGCAGCGCAGAGCCGCCCGTGGTGCTGACGTCCTCGACCACCAGGCAGCGCTCGTCAGGCGCCAGCAGCGGCCCCTCGACCTTGCGCTGGAGTCCGTGCGCCTTGGCCTCCTTGCGCACCAGGAACGCCTTGACGTCGGCGCCGCCGGCCAGCGCGGCGCAGGCGACGGGGTCGGCGCCCATCGTCAGGCCGCCCACGGCGGTGGCGCCCAGCTCGGACGCCAGGGCGGCCACGAGCTCGCCGAGCGGCTCGAAGCCCTCGCGGCGCAGGATCGCTCGCTTGGCGTCGACGTAGTACTGCGCGATGGCGCCGCTGGCCAGGGTGACCTCGCCGATGATCAGCGCGTGCTCGCGCAGCTCGGCGATCAGTCGGTCGCGGGCGTCCATCGGCGCGCGTAGCCTAGTCCGCGGTGAGCTATGAGCATCCCTTCGCTCTGGGCGTCGAGGAGGAGCTGCTGCTCGTCGATGCCGGCACGCACCTGCTCGCCCACGACGCCGAGCGGATCCTCGCGACCGTCGACGGCCTGCAGCCCGACCTCTACCTCGCGCTGGTGGAGTCCGCCTCGCCCATCACCGCCGGGGCGGGCGAGGCCGTCGCCACACTGAGCGACGCCCGCGACCGGGCGCGCTCCGCCGGCGCCACCCTGCTGGGCGCGGGCGTGCATCCGGCGGGCCGGTTCGGCGAGGCGCCGCACTTCCCCAGCGAGCGCTACCGCGAGGTGGCGGACCAGCTGCGGGGGCTCTCGGATCGCACGCCCACCTGCGCGCTGCACGTCCATGTCGGGATGCCGGAC
>JAWVFY010000377.1:0-6265 GCA_033855575.1 Solirubrobacteraceae bacterium | reverse complement strand
TTGGGTTCAGGTGGTGAGGGATTCCGAGTCAGATCGGCCACCCTCATCCAACAACCGGGGAGGCAGGCGACGGATATGACGAGCCCAACGAGGTACCTCAGGCGATACGGGGTGGCGATCGCGACGGCGCTCGCGTCCCTCGGCCTCACGGCCACAGTCTTTGCCGGCTCCGCGGTCGCGCTGACCCCGGTCAGCATCGATCCCTTCACCAACGCGACCAGCCAGCATGCGACGGAGGTCGAGCCCGACACCTTCGCCAACGGCAGCACGGTGGTCTCGGCCTTCCAGGTCGGGCGGTTCTTCGACGGCGGCGGCAGCGACATCGGCTACGCGAGGTCAACTAACGGCGGCGCGACGTGGCGGAACCCCAGCTTCCTGCCCGGCCTGACCTCCAGCGCCAGCGCCGGCACCTTCGGGGACCCGACCAGTCCGTTCGAGCGCGTGAGCGACGCGAGCGTTGCGTACGACCCGAAGCACAGCGTGTGGCTGATCTCCTCGATCCCGCTGACCCAGTCGACACTCGTCGTCCCGTTCATCGACGTCAGCCGGTCCACCGACGGCGGCGCGACGTTCGGGAACCCCGTCCAGATCCCGCCGCCGCCGGTCAAGAGCGTCGACCTGGACAAGAACTGGACCGTGTGCGACGGCCACTCGGGCAGCACCTTCTACGGCAACTGCTACACGGAGTTCGACAACTTCGGCCAGAACGACACCGAGTACATGAGCACGTCCAGCGACGGCGGGCTGACGTGGAGCACGCCGGTCTCCCCGGCCGGGCACGTGACCGGACTCGGCGGCCAGCCGGTCGTGCAGCCCGACGGCACCGTGATCGTGCCGTTCGAGAGCCTGAAGGGGACGATCTCCGCCTTCCGGTCCACCGACGGGGGCGCCACGTGGTCCGGTGCGAGCACGGTTTCGCGGATCAGCTTCCACGGGAACGCCGGCGGACTGCGCACCAGCCCGTTGCCCACCGCCGAGATCGACAGCGCCGGCAAGGTGTACGCGGCGTGGGAGGACTGCCGCTTCGAGCCCAGGTGCACGGCCAACGACATCGTGTTCAGCACGTCGACCGACGGCGTGAGCTGGAGCGCGGTGCAGCGGGTGCCGATCGATGCCGTCGGCAGCGGCGTGGATCACTTCATCCCCGGCCTCGGCGTCGATCCGAGCAGGTCGGGCTCGAATGCCCACCTAGCGCTGACCTACTACTTCTACCCGGACACGACCTGCGGCGGTGGCTGCCAGCTCGAGGCCGGTGCGGTCACCTCGCCCGATGGCGGAGCGAGCTGGAGCGCGCCGACCACGCTCGCCGGGCCGATGAGCCTGAGCGACATCGCCAGCACCTCGCAGGGGCCGATGGTCGGCGACTACATCTCGACGTCGTTCAACGGCGCCGGGACGGCCACCAGCGTCATCGCCGTCGGGGCGCCGAAGAGCGGGAGCGTGTTCCAGGAGGGCATGTTCGGCACCGGGACGTTCCCCGTGGCGAGCGCCACGGCCGCAACGCGGCACGCCAGCAGCGCCGGCGCGCAGGCGGGCGTCGGCGCCGGCGAGGCCGTCCAGGCGGCTCGCGAGCGCTGATCTGAGATGTCCCGGCGTCAGACGCCCGCGGAGGCGGGCGCCTGACGCTGCTTGATCAGGTGTGCGCTGCGCAGCGCGGCCTCGGGCACGTTGGCAACCGCCTCCTCCTGGGGGTGCTTGCCCATCCGCAGGCGCCGGATCTCGCGCCGCCTGGCGAACGAGATGACCGAGAGCGCATTGGAGGCGGGGCCGCGATCCGTGACAAAGCAGAGCTTGCCGTCGAGGCTGGTCTCCGCGTCGGCGGGCTGGTCGCCGACCTTGATGATCGCCCTGGTCTTCAGCGAGCCGCGGGCGACGAGCGCGACGTAGTTCGACACCGTTCCCGCGTCGCAGATCGTCCGCCCGTCGCCGGACAGCGCGATGCCGTGGTGGGCGGCCTGGTTGGGGTAGCTGGAGGGGGCCTCGCCGACGGCCGGCCCGGCGACCGGCAGCGCGACCGTGCGGATCGTCCTGCCGGTGGTCGCGTCGACGACGGCGAAGCCGTTGAGGAACGACAGCTGGACGTAGATCCGCCTGCCGTCGGGCGAGAACATGAACGGGCGCACCCCGGCGGCGAAGGAGAACGTGCGCTGGACCGCGAGCGTGGTCGGGTCGGCGAACGTCAGCGTGCGCGTCGTCGGCGCCGCGCTGGGAAGCAGCTGGTTGCCGAGGCTGCCGTTGACGATCGACCGGCCATCCGGCGTGAGCTCGAGGACGTGCGGCCAGTCCCCGGTCGGGAAGCTGCCCACCACCTGGTGGGTGCGGGTGTCGATGACCTGAACCTCGTTGGCCGTCAGGGCGGAGACGAACAGCCGCCGGCCGTCGCGCGAGAGCGCGATGTGGTCGGCGCGCAGGCTGGCGGTCTGCACGCGCCACAGCTGCCGGCGCGTGGCGATGTCGAAGGCCGTGACGTCGCCCAGGTAGCCGCGTGACACGTAGAGCGTCCGCCCATTGGGCGAGACCGCGAGCCCCTGGACGTAGTTGATGCCCTTCGCCGCCACGAGGCCCGGGTAGACGGCGGCCTGGGCCGGGTCACGGGGCGTCGACCCGTCGGGGATCACGTCGATCGTGCCGAGCACGTGCAGCTTGGTCGCGTCGACGACCGTCACCGTTCCGGCTTCGAGATTGCCGACGAAGACGATCGAGCGAGCGGCGGCGGGAACGGCCAGCGCCAGCAAGCTCGTGACGACGACGAGCGCGATCCTCCGCATGCCGCGAGTCTAGATCTTGCATCGGGCTCGCCCACGGAGGAGGATCGCTCCGTGCTGCTGTGAGCGCACTTGAACTCGGATCCGAGTCCATCGGGCTGGTCGAACGTTCCGCAGAGCTGGCCGCTCTGGCGGAGATGCTGACCGCGGCGCGCGGTGGACAGGGTCGGGTGGCGCTGGTCTATGGCGAGGCGGGGATCGGCAAGACGACGCTGGTCCGCCGGTTCTGCGAGGACGCCGGCGATTCGGCGGCGGTGCTGTGGGGCGCGTGCGATGCCCTCTTCACCCCGCGCCCGCTCGGGCCGCTGCTCGACATCGCGCTGGACGTCGGCGGCGAGCTGGGCGCCGCGCTGGCCGACGAGGCGACGCCGTATGACGTGTCGACCGCGCTGGAGCACGGGCTCGCGGCCCGGGCACCCACGATCCTCGTCTTCGAGGACATGCACCTCGCTGACGAGGCCACCCTCGATGTGCTGCGGCTCCTCAGCCGCCGGGTGGCGGAGCTGTCGGTGCTCATGATCGTCACGTACCGCGACGATGCCCTGGATCGCTGGCACCCGCTGCGGGTGGTGCTGGGCGAGGTGGCGGGGGCGTCGCCCGCGCGGCTCAGGCTGTCGCGCCTGTCGCTGGAGACGGTGGTCCGGATGGGCGCGGCGCAGGGGGTCGCCGGCGAGGAGCTCCATGTCAAGACCGGGGGCAACCCGTTCTTCGTCACCGAGGTGCTCGCCTCGGGCGACGAGCGGATCCCCGAGACGGTCCGCGACGTCGTCCTCGGACGGGCTGCGCGCCTGAGCCCGAGCGCCCGCCGGGTGATCGACGCAGTCGCGGTGGCGCGACCGCGGTGCGAGCTGTCGCTGCTGCGCGCGCTCGTCCGCGCCGACATCGACGCGCTGGAGGAGGCGGTGGCGTCGGGGATCCTCAGCGGCGACCCGGGGTCGGTCGCCTTCCGGCACGAGCTGGCGCGGCTGGCCGTCGAGGAGGCGATCCCGGCCGACCGGCGCGAAGCGCTGCACCGGCAGGCCCTGGGACTGCTGGCCGATCCTGGCGATGGAGTGCCGGATCCCGCGCGCCTGGCCCACCATGCCGAGGTGGTGGGTGACGGGCGGCTGGTGCTCGAGTTCGCGCCGCGGGCGGCTGTGCAGGCCTCGCGGCTCGGCGCGCACCGCGAGGCGGCCGCGCACTACCGGCGCGCGCTGCGCTTTGCGGGGCTCGAACCGCTCGAGGCGCGCGCGGAGCTGTTCGCCCAGAGTGCCCAGGAGTCCTACCTGATCAGCGAGTTCGAGGCGGCCGTGCTCCACCAGGAAGAGGCGGCGCGCTGTTACGAGCAACTGGGCGACCGGCTCAAGCAGGGTGGGGTGCAGAACTTCCTGTCCCAGCTGCTGTGGCAGACGGGCAGCCTGCAGGAGGGGCTGGCGGCGGTGACCGCCGCGCTCGCGCTGCTGGAGGAGCTTCCCGGGCCTGCTCTCGTCGATGCCTACGGGCAGATGGCGGCCCTGCAGCTCGCGGCGGAGGACCCGCCGACCGCACTGGTGTGGGCGCGGCGCGCACGGAAGCTGGCCGCCACGCTCGACGATCCGTGGAGCAGCACGATGTCGCTCCAGGTGGAGGGCTGGGTGGAGTACTTCACGGGCACTCCCGGCGGCTTGGAGAAGCTCGTCGAGAGCCTCGAGATGGCCCAGCGCTACGGGATCGAGTGGGCGGCGTCGACGGCGTACGTGATCATCGTGCGCACCGCCTGCCGGCGGCGCGAGTACGCGCTGGCCGAGCCCTACCTCCGGGCCGGCCTCGAGCTCTGCAGCGTGGGTGACTACGACGTCTGGCGCTACTACCTCGTCAGCTGGCAGGCCAACGTGCTCCTCGAGCAGGGCCGGTGGACGGAGGCCGCCGAGGTGGCGGAGATCTGCCTGGCCCACCCGTGCCCGTTCGCCCGTGGCCATGCACTGGTCGCCCTCGGCCTGGTCCGCGCCCGGCGCGGGGACCCCGATGCCTGGGTTCCCCTCGACGAGGGGGTCGCGATCGCCGAGCCGCGCCACGAGCTGCAGTGGACTGCGACCGTCGCCATCGCGCGAGCCGAGGCGGCGTGGCTGGAGGGGCGCAACGAGGACGTCATCGCGGAGACCCAGGACGCCTACGACCAGGCGGCCGGGACCTGGTGGGCGGCCGGTCTCGGGTACTGGCGCTGGCGTGCCGGCGCCGACGAGCCGATCCCCGACGTCGGCGAGGAGCCCTATCGGCTGGAGATGGCCGGCGAGTGGTCGCCCGCCGCCGACGGCTGGCGTGCGATCGGCTGTCCGTACGAGGCTGCCTTCGCGCTTCTGGACGCCGACGACGATGCGAGCCTACGGGCCGCTCTGGAGGAGTTCCAGCGCCTCGGCGCGGCACCGGCGATCAAGCTGGCGACCGCGCGCCTGCGGGCGATCGGGGCCCGCGGCGTGCCGCGGGGCCCGCAGCGCAGCACCCTCGAGCAGCCGGCCAACCTGACACGCCGCGAGGTCGAGGTCCTCGGTCTGGTGGCGCTGGGGCTGCGCAACGCCGAGATCGCCGCGCAGCTGTTCGTGGCCGAGAAGACGGTCGACCATCACGTGTCGGCGATCCTGCGCAAGCTCGGCGTGGTCAACCGCGCCCAGGCGGCCGTCGCGGCGACCCGACTGGGGATTCCCGCCGAAAGATAGGGAACGCCCGCCCCCGATCTGGGGGGCGCTCCCGATGGCAGCGGGGCCGGCGCGGTCCACCCTTGGCTTGTTCGTCTCCAAGCCAAGAAGGAGGATCTGCATGCCCCGATACGTCGTCGAGCGCACCTTCCCGGAGGGCCTGAACATCCCCTCGGACGAGCACGGCGCGCGGCTCTGCCGGTCGCTGGTCGATCGCAACGCCTACGAGGCGGTCACCTGGCTTCAGTCCTACGTCTCCGACGACCGGCAGAAGACGTTCTGCGTCTACGACGCACCGACCCCGGACGCCATCCGCGCGACCGCCATCCACAACGAGCTCCCGGTCGACCGCATCACCGAGGTGCGCGTGCTCGACCCCTACTTCTACCTCTAGGAGGAACCATGCACCGAACCAGGATCGCACTCACCCTCGCACTGACGGCCTCGCTGGCCCTGGCCGCGACGGCAGGGGCACGCCCCGGGACCGTCCACCACTACCGGTCGCAGATCGAGTCGATCACGCTCTGGGGCGCGAATGGCTATCCCAACGTCGGGGGGATCGCCGAGCTGGTCGGCACGGTGGATCTCGGCTCCATGGGCAGCGGCGCACTGGTCGACCACATCAAGATCACCGGCCACCCGTCGAGCACGGTGTTCGCCTTCCGCGGCACCGAGGTCGACTACCTCACGCGCGGGTCGGTCCGGTCGACGTTCAGCGGCACGTCCACGGTTCGCCCCGACGGCAGCCAGGTCAGTCACGCGACCGGGAAGTTCTCCGGCGGCACCGGGATCTACCGCGGAGCGAGCGGCAAGTACGTCTATGAGGGATTCGTGCCGGCCGGCTCCACC
>JAWVFY010000376.1:0-6951 GCA_033855575.1 Solirubrobacteraceae bacterium | reverse complement strand
CGCCGCGGCGATCGTCTCGGCGGCCGGCGTCCCGGCCTCCGGCGGGCTGGCGACCGAGCGGCCCTCGCGGCCGACCTGCACCGCGAGATAGCCGCCGAGCGCGCCGAGCACCAGCGCTGCGAGGGCGAAGGCGGTGCCGTGGATGGAGTTCAAGCCGAAGGCGTTGTCGAGCGACCAGGCGCCCGGGCTCGCCGCGATCGCGAACGACGAGGCGATCAGCACGAGGTTGTACTCGTAGCCGCCGTCGGTCGTCCACGGGCCGTTCTTGTAGTGGACCGTGAGGATCGCCACGGTCATGACCGAGATGATCAGCAGAGCGCCGAGCGGGGAGAGGAGGCCGAGCGCGAGCAGCACGCCGCCGCCGAACTCGCTCCAGCCCGCGGCCTGGGCGTTGAGCCGGCCGGGCTTGATGCCCAGGGACTCGAAGAACTGGCCGGTGCCGTGCAGGCCGTGGCCGCCGAAGGAGCCCCAGAGCTTCTGGGCGCCGTGGCCGATGAAGAAGACCCCGACCACGAGCCGGAGTACGAGAAGTGCAAGGTCCATGGTTGTCCGCGCCTCCGCGTCGAAAACAGGTTGGCTCGTGAATCAGTGCCCGCCCGGGCCTCGCGGCAATCGCAACCGTGTCCGAACGCACGTTTGCCCGTTGAGCACGTCGGGCACGGCTAGAGGCATGCCCACGACACAGACAACCAAGCGCCGCACCGCGGCGACCAAGCGCAGCACCACCGCCAAGAAGGCCGCCGGCACCCGTGCCCGCAAGACCGCGACCACGAACGCCGGCCGTGCCAAGACCAACGCCAAGCGCCGCGTGAACGCGCCGTCGACCAACGCCCGAGGCCTCCGCGCCCAGGCCGAGTTCGTCGGCGCCGTCGCCGGCAACGTCGTTCAGACCGGCGTCAACGCCGGCTCGAAGGTCGCCGTCGGCGTCGCCAAGCGCGTCGCGGACATCCTCTAGAGGGACCGCCAGCAGGTGGGGGAGGCGCCGCACGTGCGGCGCCTCCCGTCCCGCTCGATCTTCCCGCGCTCTAGAGTCGTGACGGCATGTTGTCGATCACGGCGAAGAGTCCCTACGCCCTCAAGGCCCTGACCGAGCTGGGCCGCACCGGCGGCGACGCCCCGGTCCCGATCGGCGAGCTGGCCCGCCGCCGCGACATCCCGGTCCAGTTCCTCGAGCAGCTCTTCGCGACGCTCCGCCGCGCCGGCATCCTCTCCTCGCAGCGCGGCGTCAAGGGCGGCTACCGCTTCGCCCGCGACCCCTCCGAGGTCACCGCTCTCGAGGTCGTCGAGCTCCTCGACGGCCCCCTCGGCCGCGAGGCCGAGGGCGTCCTCGGCGAAGCCGCCAGCGCAGCCCGCACCGTCCTCGAGGGCGCCACCATCGCCGACCTCATCGAGCGCGAGACGCGCGAGGCGGGGATCGCGATGTACTACATCTGAGCCCGGCGAGAGTTCCCTCCACGCCGGGCCGGCGGCGCGCGTTTGGGTTGGAACGTCCTGCCTGACTGGGGTGCTCGCCCACCAGGGCAGGACGCTCATTGGCGAACGCGAGTACCTCCGCTATCGCGTCGGTGGCTGACCTCGCCCCCCGGCCTCGTAGCGCTCGAGGTGTGCCCGCGCGTACGCGAGCATCCCCACGTGCTGCTTGGCGGTCCAGATCTCGATGGCGTGGCCGGTCTGCTCGACCGCCTCGTCGCGGCGGCCGGCCGTCCACAGCACCTCGGCGAGGCCGAGTCGCGCGAGCCCGCGCGGCAGCGGGTAGTCGGTCGTGTCGGCAGATCTCACGCTATGAAGGGCGATCGACTCGGCGGTCGCAAGGTCACCCCTCCGTGCGTGCACGCGGGCCTGTGCGGGTCCCGCGAACCCGAAGTTGGCGATGTCGTGCGGGCCGCCGAGCTCGAGGCCGAGTGCGGCGTCCGCCTCGGCCTGCGCGAGGTTACCCAGGCGCTCGTGGACGAGCGCCCGCTGACATACGATCGTCGACCGAAACCCGCGCTCATCCGAGCGGGCGAGGTGCTCGTCAGCGGCCGACAGCAGGGCGAGGCACGCGTCGAGCTGTTCCGCGTCCCACTCGATCACGACCGGGATGCCGCCGAATCCCCGACTGGCGGGATCGATCCCGAGCGCCTCGAGTCGCGCCACGTTCTCGGCGAAGGCCGTGCGGGCGTCGGCGAAGCGCCCCTCCATCCGGGCGATCTCGCTGTCGAGGTAGTACTTGAGCGCGTCCAGTTGCGGACCCGCGTCCTCCTGTCCGAGCTCCGCCCGGCGAACGCGCATCTCGGCGACCGGCGCCGGGCCCCACACGAGGGTCGAGACCAGGCTCGCCAGTGACCGGCCGAGCAGGGGCCGGGCGCCGGCGCGGCGGGCGTGCTCGGAGGCTTTGCGCAGCTCTCGCTCGGCCAGCCGGGCCTGGCTGCGCGTGCCATGCACCATGCTGCCCGTGATGTATGCCTGGGCGAGGCCGGCGTCATCACCGCTCTGCGCCAGCTCGGCGATGATGCCCGGCAGGCGCTCTTCGAGGAACGGCATGCCGTCGCCCGGCCGGTGCCGGATGAGCCACGTGCCGCGCGCCACGACGGCCATCGGCGACGCCGGACCACGCTCGATCTGGGTGAGCAGCCCGTCGGCGTCCTCCGTACGACCCACGTCCAGCAGCGGGTGGACGAGGTTGACGGCGGCGGCCGACCACGACGCGTCGTCGTCCGGCAGCAGCGCCAGTGCGCGCTCGAGCAGGTTGACGCCCGCCTGGAGGTCACCGCGGGCCAGCGCCCGGCGGCCGGCGGCCGCGAGATGGCCACCCCCGCGAGTGTGGACGGCCGGGTCGACCGGCAGCTCGAGCGCCCGGCGGTAGCGCACGACCTGCTCCAGGTGCGAGCCGGCGATCTCGTCGACCTCCAAGAGACCGGCGCCGGCCTCACCCAGCCAGTCGGCGAACCGCTCGTGGAGGTCCGCCCGTTTCCGCAGCGGCAGCGCGTCGTAGGCCGCGTCGCGGATCAGCAGGTGCCGGAAGCGGAACGCCTCGTCATCCGCCAGCGTTGCCGGATGCGGGCGCACCAGATCCTTGCGCACCAGAGCGTCGAGGACCGGCTGTACCGGCCCGCCGGCGAGCGCGCGCACCGCACCGTGGTGGAAGACCTCGCCCTCGACGGACCCGTTCTCCAGCACCTCGCGCTCGGCCGCCGGAAGCCGTTCGAGTCGAGCGGCCAGCAGCGCTTGGACCGTCACCGGCACGACCGTGCTGGGGCCGTCCTCTCGCGTCAGCGCGGCCAGCTCCTCGAGGAACAGCGGATTGCCGCCACCGGCTGCAACGATCCGCGCCCGCTCGTCCGGCTCGAGCCCGTCGCCGAGCAGCGCTTCCGACTCGGCCGCGCTCAGCGGAGCCAGCAGGACGGTCGTCGCGTTGAGCTTTCCACCTCCCCACGTGGGGCGCTCCTCGAGAAGCTCAGGCCTGGCGACGGTGATCACGAGCAGCGGTGCACCGCGCGACAGGTCGACCACGTGGTCGAGAAGATCCACCAGCATGGGCTCCGCCCACTGGAGGTCGTCCACGACCAGGATGACCGGCCGCTCGGCGGCGAGGCGCTCCAGGTGCCGCCGGACTGCGAGGAACAGCTCCTCCGGCGTGCCGGTCCCGCCATGGTTGAGCACGGCCGGGACGCCGACCGCCTGCAACGCCTCGACCAGTGGCCAGAACGTGATGCCCTCGCCGTAGGGCAGGCAGCGACCCTGGAGCACCAGCGCGCGGTCCTGCGTCCTCGTGACCAACTCGGCCACCAGGCGCGACTTGCCGGCCCCGGCCGCGCCGAGCAGGGTGAACAGGTGGCAAGAGGGCTCCTCCACGGTGCGCTCGAACGCCTCGGTCAGCATCAGCAGCTCCCGCCGGCGGCCGATCAGCGGCGTGTCCAGTCTGCGCCTCCATCCCTCCGCGGTCGGATCGATGCGCAGCAGCCGATACGCCGGCACGAGCTCGGCCTTGCCCTTCAGGGGCAGCGGGTCGATCGTCTCGACCTCGACCGCATCGCGAACCAATCTCCAGGTCTCCTGCCCGAGCAGGATCTCGCCAGGAGCGGCGGCCTGCTCAAGCCGCCCCGCCACGTTGACGGCGTCGCCGACGACCAGCGTCTCGCCCTCCCCGGTCAGGACCATCCCCGTGTTGATGCCGGTGCGGAACCACAGCGAGACGCCGGTCTCCTCCGCGACAGCGGGCAGCCCGTCGCGGATCTCCGCCGCCGCTCGCACGGCCCGCAGCGCGTCGTCCTCGTGGACCTGCGGGACGCCGAAGACGGCCATCACGGCGTCGCCGATGAACTTCTCGACCGTGCCCCCGTGGCGCTCGATGATCGCCCGCATCGACGCGAAGTACTCGCGCATCACAGCGCGCAGCCGCTCGGGCTCGAGCGTCTCGCCGAGCGCGGTCGAGCCGGTGACGTCGCTGAACAGCACCGTCACGATCTTGCGGACGTCGCGGCGCTCGTCGGCGTCGGGCAGCGCCGCGCCGCACGCGGCACAGAAGCGGACGCCCGGCGGGCTCTCCGTCGCGCATTGCGTGCAGATCGGCACCTGCGTGAACGTATCCGGATGGCAGCGGCGCTGCCACTGCCGGGGACCTCATCCAGCGCGGGTCGGCGGGCGGATCTGTTCCGCCAGGTTGGAGGTGTCCTGCCCAACTGGGGTGCTGGCCCAGTAGGGCAGGACGCTCATGACCGAGTAGCGGGGCGGTTTCGTGTAGGACATCGCCGTGGCCGCCGAGCCGGACTAGCATCGCGAGCATGAGCCACGAGAGTTCCGAGAGGACCGTTCGTCTTGATCGCATCGAGCGGCTGCTTGCTGGCGCCTACGCCGACGGATATGTGACCCGGGACGACGGTGAGACGATCCCGGTCTATCCGACGGGCACCGACGAAGCGCAGGGCCGGGGGATTCGCCAGCTGATCGTGGCAGAGCAAGCGGTGAGGACGTTCGAGGTCGGCTTTGCCCTCGGGCTATCCACGCTCAACATCGCCGCAGGGCTCTGTGAGGTCGGCACACCCGGAGCCACACACACCACGATCGACCCGACGGAGGCCGTGGCGTGGGGCGATGCGGGGCGACGGCTCGTCGAGCAGGCCGCTCTCGACGAGCTGGTCGAGATCGTGGTGGAGAGCAGCCACTCGATCCTGCCGCGGTGGTGTGCCGAAGGCCGGTGCGACTTCGACATCGCGTTCATCGACGGTGACCACCGGTTCGACCCCTGCTTCGTCGACGTCTTCTTCGCCGAGCGCCTGGTTCGCCCGGGCGGCCTGATCATCCTCGACGACATGTGGATGCCGTCAGTGCGCATGGTCGCCGCGTTCTTCGAGACGAACGTCAACTTCGAGCTGCTCACCGGCGCGATGCCAGACGCCTTTGCCTGGAACAGCCGCGCTCCGTGGCGCAAGGTGCGTACGGGCAAGCGCAACACGGCGGTCTTTCGCAAGCCCACCACCTTCTTCCAGCGGCCGAATGAGCACTTCGTTCCCTTCTGGTAGCGGCGCTTCGGCGGGATCTGGATCCGCCAGTCCCGAGCGCTTGCCTCAGACGGCCTGTGCCTGGAGATCGCTGCTGGGTCTCCGCGAGGTCCTCGATGAGCCCGGGTTGCGCCGGCTGCCACGACAGCAGAGCCGATCCGCCGCTGACGCCGGTGAGGTGGCCTGCCCAACTGGGGTGCTGGCCCAGTGGGGCAGGACGCTCGTGACCGAACAGCTCGAGCGGTTTCGTGTAGGACATCGCCGTGGCGTCATCCACCCCGCCCGAGATGGAGCCCGCCCCCGACCCCGCTCTCGAAGGCCGACTGGAGGACGTTGCCGCCGACGAGGGCCATCGCCTGCGCGACGGCGTCATCTGGCTGGTGGTGCTCGGGGCGCTGGTCCTCGCCCTGCTGCTGGCTGTTCCCGGGCTGCAGGGTGTCGCCAGCCGGATCGCCGACGTCGGGCCGGGATGGATCGTGCTGGCGGTCGCGCTGGAGGTTGCGTCCTGCGTCGGCTACGTGCTGGCGTTCGAGCTCGTCTTCTACCGCGCGCCGCGGCTGCTCGCCGTTCGGATCGCGTTCGCGGAGATGGCGTTCGGCACCGTCCTGCCGGCCGGGGGCGCGGGCGGCATCGCGATCGGCGCCTGGATCGCCAGGGCCAAGGGCGGTTCGCTGCGCCGGTTCATGGAACGCTCGGCGGTCCTGTACCTGCTGACGAGCGCGATCAACCTGGCGACGCTGTCGGTCGCTGGGTTCCTGGGTGCCGTCGGCGTCCTGCCGATTCCCCACCCGCTGGTGCTCGGGCTGGTGCCCGGCGTCGTGGGCGCCGGCGGGATCCTCGCCTTCCTCGGCATCCCGCGCCTCGTCCGCCGCTTCGCGCCCGGCGACCCGCGGCGGGCCGTGCGCTGGCTGCGCACCACCGCGGAGGTCGTTCAGAGCACCGCGAGCGAGCTGCGCCACCCGCGCTGGCGGCTGGTCGGAGCGCTCGCGTACCTGTGGGCCGACATCGCGGTGCTGTGGGTTGCCTTTCGCGCGTTCGGCGGCGGCCCGCCGCTCGGTGCGCTCGTCCTGGCCTACCAGATCGGCTACCTGGCCGACGTGCTTCCCGTTCCCGGCGGGATCGGCGTTCTCGACGGCGGCATCGCCGGGGCGCTGATCCTCTACGGCATCGCCCCCGGGCCGGCGGCGGCCGCCGTGCTCGTCTATCACGCGATCGTGCTGTGGATCCCGACGCTCCTGGGGACGATCTCGTTCCTGCGCCTGCGCCGCACGCTGCACGAGCCGATCCAGCTGCGGCCCGAGCGCACCGCGTGACGCTACGTGGCCTGGGTGCCCGCGTGCAGCGGGTCCTGAGCCTGCTGGACGTCCTCGAGCGTGGCGAGGTCCTCCGCGTCGAGCGAGACGGCGGCGGCACCCATGTTCTCCTCGAGGTGGCCGACCGACGAGGTGCCGGGGATGAGCAGGACGTGCTC
>JAWVFY010000375.1:0-3215 GCA_033855575.1 Solirubrobacteraceae bacterium | reverse complement strand
TTCGCGCCCCTGATCGCGCTCGCCCAGGCGCGCACGGTGGCCCTCGTCGAGACCGGCGAGCTCGCGCGCGAGGACGGCGAGTTCCTGCTGCGTGCACTCTTCGACCTCGAAACCGACGGCAGCGCCCTCTTCGGAACCTCACGGCCCGCGGACCGGGCGTTCTACGAGGAGATCGCGGGCTACGTCGCCGCGCGCGTCGGCCCAGCCGCCCTCGAGACAGTGCTCGCGCCCGCAGGTGCCGAAGCGATCGCCGCGCTTGGAGCCGGCGAAGGGAGACGAGTGGCCGAGCTACTCGGCCTTCCCGGCGCCGCGCCGTCCAGCCGGAAGCTCGACCTTGCCGTTCTCGAACTCGTCAGCCACGAAAGGAAGTAAGACATGAAACACAAGTTCCTCGTCCACAAGCGAGGCGACCACGTGGGGGTCGCAGTCGCCGACATCGATCAGGGCGAGCACGTCCAGGGGGTCTTCATGGACGACGACTCGACGATCGAGATCGACGCGAACGATGCTGTGCCACTCGGTCACAAGATTGCGATCACGGACGTCGCCGGTGACGCGACCGTGATCGAGTACGGGATCCCGATCGGGAAGACCGCCGAAGGATTCAGCACCGGCGCCTACGTCCACACGCACAACTTGAAGAGCGCACGGTGGTAGGCCTCACCGGCTATCGCCGCGAGAACGGCGACGTCGGCGTGCGCAACCACGTGCTCGTGCTGCCTGTCGACGACCTTTCCAACGCCGCTTGCCAGACCGTCGGCGCGCAGGTCCCTGCGACGCTGCCGATTCCCCACGCGTATGGCCGGCTGCAGTACGGAGAGGATCTCGATCTTCATTTCCGCACGATGATCGGCACGGGCGCCAACGCGAACGTCGCGGGCGTGATCGTGATCGGCATCGAGCCGAACTGGACCGCCCGCATCGCGGACGGGATTGCCGCCACCGGCAAGCCGGTCGAGGCGTTCTCGATCGAAGGTCGCGGTGACCTCGAGGTCGTCCGCCAGGCGTCACACGCGGCGCAGCGCATCGTGCAGCACGCATCAGAGCTTCACCGTGTGCCGATCGAGCTCGGTGAGCTGATGGTGAGCATCAAGTGCGGCGAGTCGGACACCACGACCGGCCTTGCGTCCTGTCCGACGGTCGGGGCCGTTGTCGACCAGCTCGTCGACGCGGGCGCGACCGTCCTCTTCGGCGAGACGCCGGAGCTCACGGGCGGCGAGCACCTGATCGCCGAGCGCTGCGCGACGGACGAGGTCCGGGACGGCTTCATGGAGCTGTATCGCAGCTACGTGACGACGATCGAGGAGAACGGCGCCGACCTGCTCGGCTCGCAGCCGACGCAAGGCAACATCGCAGGCGGGCTCTCGACGATCGAGGAGAAGGCGCTCGGCAACATCGAGAAGACCGGTACCAAGCCGGTGCTCGGCGTGCTCGCGCGTGGCGAAGCCCCGCCCAAGGAGCGCGGGCTCTACTTCATGGACAGCTCGTCGGCGGCGGCCGAGCACATCACCCTGATGTGCGCGGGAGGCGCGGTGCTGCACATGTTCCCGACCGGCCAGGGCAACGTGATCGGTCATCCGGTCGAGCCCGTGATCAAGGTGACGGGCAACCCGCACACCGCACTCACGATGGGGGAGCACATCGACCTCGACGTCAGTGGGCTGCTCACGCGTGACCTGACGCTCGCAACGGCGTCCGCGCAGCTGATGGAGGTCCTCCGCCGGACCGCCAACGGGCGGTTGACCTGCGCGGAGACGCTCGGGCACCGCGAATTCTCGCTTACCCGGCTCTATCCAAGTGCCTGAGCTACGGTCGCAAGAGGAAATGACGAGAGGAGTCAGCACGCATGTCCGCCACAGGTGACCTGCAGACCGCGAGCAGCCATGGGAACTTCGTCGGAGGCGGGAGCCGCCCGAGTCGCGCGGGCGAGGAGTACGAACGCCGCAACCCCGCGAGCCCATCGGAGGTCGTCGGCCGGTTCGCTGCCTCGGATGAATACGACGTCGAGGATGCGGTCGGCGCCGCCTACGCAGCGCAGCCCGGCTGGGCCGCAACCTCGGCACCGGCGCGCGGCCGGTTTCTCGCCCTGGCGGCGCGTGCGCTCGAGGCCCGCCTGGAGCGGGTCGCGCAGGACATGACGCAGGAGATGGGGAAGCCGATTCGCGAAGCGCGCGGTGAGGTGGCGCGCGGCGTCGCGATCCTCGACTTCTTCGCGGGCGAGGGCCAGCGGCCGCTCGGGGAGCTCTACGAGCAGGCCGCAACCGGCAACCCGGTCTACACCGTTCGCCGCCCTGTCGGTGTCACGGGCCTGATCACGCCGTGGAACTTCCCCGCGGCGATTCCGATCTGGAAGGCGGCGCCCGCGCTCGCCTACGGGAACGCCGTCGTGCTCAAGCTGGCGCTCGACGCGCCGCGGACGGGCCTGCACATTGCAGAGTGCTTCGCCGAAGCCGGCCTGCCTGCCGGTGTGTTGAACGTCCTCACCGGACCGGGGGCGACGGCGGGGGCCGCACTCATTCGGGACCACCACGTCGAAGCGGTCTCGTTCACCGGCTCGGTCGCCGTCGGGACCTCGGTTCGCGACGAGGTGGCCGGCCGCGGCGCGCGCGTGCAGCTCGAGCTCGGCGGCCAGAACCCGCTGATCGTCGCGGCCGACGCGAAGCTCGACGGCGCTGTCGAAGCGGCGTACGCCGGTGCGTTCTGGTCGGCCGGTCAGAAGTGCACCGCCACCCGCCGCATCTATGTTCAGGACGGCGTCTATGACGAGTTTCGCGAGCGCTTCCTTGCTCGCATTGCGAGCGGTCAGGTCGGCGACCCGACGGATCCGGCCACCGAGGTCGGCCCGCTGGTCAACGAGCGCCAGCTCGACGAAGTGCTTGCCGGGATCGAGCGCGGCCGCGCGGAGGGCGGGACCGTGAGCGCAGGGGGCGAGCGGCTGGACCGCGACGGGTACTTCATCGCGCCCACCGTGTTCGAGAACGTCGGCGACGAGATCTATCTCTCCTGTGAGGAGGTATTCGGGCCGGTGACGACGCTCTACCGCTTCGCAGAGCTCGGCGAAGGGCTCAGGCGCGCGAACGACGTGCGCTTCGGCCTCGCCGCGTCGATCTACACGCAAGACGTGACGAGCGTTCAGCAGTTCCTCTCGAAGATGCGCGCCGGGATCCTGCACGTCAACTCGCAGACCGCGGGCGCCGAGGCGCACGTGCCGTTCG
>JAWVFY010000374.1:0-3160 GCA_033855575.1 Solirubrobacteraceae bacterium | reverse complement strand
GTCCGCACCTGGATCGTCGCGCCGCCGACGTGCCAGAAGCCGCCGTCGGCGATTCGCCGGAACGGCAGCGGATCCGGGAAGACGTAGGCGGGCCGGTCGAAGAAGACGACGAGGAGGGTCCGCACGGCGAAGGCGACGGCGAGCGACGCTCCGACCCACCCGATCACCGAGCCGCGGGCGCGATAGGGCTCGATCGCGAGGAAGTACGCGCCCGCACTTGCAGCCGCGGTGACGAGCAGGCCGATCGCGAGCGCGAGCAGGAAGCGGGCTCCGCCGACGCTCGTCTGCGACACCGGTCCGGAGCCCGCGGCGACGAGCAACGTGACGAAAACGCCGAGTGCGATCAGCTCGCCGAACGCGAAGTGCACGACGCCCGTGAGGCGGAAGACGAGCGAGTGACCGACCGCTACGAGGCCGTACACCGCGCCCGCGGCAAGGCCGCTCGCGAGGATCTGGAGGGCGACGGCCACGACGGGACTCTAAGGTTGTGCGCATGACGCTTCGTCTTTCTTCCGCCGGCGAGTCCCACGGGCCTGCGCTTGTCGCCATCGTCAGCGGCCTCCCGGCGGGGCTGATGCTCGACCAGGAGGCGATCGACGCCGACCTGAAACGGCGCCAGGAGGGCTACGGCCGCTCGCCCCGCCAGCAAATCGAGCAGGACCGGATCGAGGTGCTCGCGGGGCTCCGGCGCGGCCGCACGCTCGGCACGCCGCTCGCGCTCGTCGTCCGGAACAACGACCACAAGAACTGGACGTGGGGCATGGCGCCGTGGCCGACGGATGAGGAGCCGAGTGGCAAGGGGACGAAGGCGGTCACGCTGCCGCGCCCGGGCCACGCCGATCTCGCCGGGGTGCTCAAGTACGACCACGACGATGTCCGGAACTCGCTCGAGCGCGCATCCGCGCGCCACACGGCTGTCCAGGTCGCGGCCGGCTCGGTCGCCAAGGCGCTGCTCGCGACGATCGGGATCACCGTCATCGGCTCGACGGTCGACGAGGAGGGGCTGCGCACGAACGTCGATGAGGCTCGTGCCGAGCGCGACACGGTCGGCGGCATCGTCGAGGTGCGAGCGAATGGTGCGCCGCCCGGGCTCGGTTCGTACGCCACGAAGGAGGACCGGCTTGACGCGCGGCTCGCGTTCGCGCTCATGGGCATCCAGGCGGTGAAGGGCGTCGAGATCGGCGACGGCTTCGCGCTCGCTGCGCTTCGCGGCTCGCAGGCGCACGATGAGATCCGCACGGACCGCCGCCGCGACACGAACCACGCCGGGGGCGTCGAGGGCGGCATGTCGAACGGCGAGGAGATCGTCGTCCGTGCCGCGATGAAGCCGCTGCCGACGTTGATGAAGCCGCTCGCGTCCGTCGACCTGCAAACGGGGGAACCTGCGAACGCGCTCGTCGAGCGCTCGGACGTTGCGGCGGTCGAGGCGCTCGCGGTCGTCGCTGAGGCGGCGGTCGCGTGGGAGCTCGCGGTGCTCGCGAAGGACAAGTTCGGCGGCGACGCGGTCGGCGACTTCGTCGCAGCGCATGCGGCGTACGTCGAGCGCATCAAATGGCGCTGAACGCCTTAGACCGGCACCTTGCGCTGATCGGGTTCATGGGCGCGGGGAAGACGACGCTCGCGGAAGCGGTCTCGTCGCGCATCGGCAGGCGATCCATCGATGCCGACCGGCTGATCGAGGGCCGCGCGCAGATCTCGATCGGATCGTTCTTTGCGCAGCGCGGCGAGACGGAGTTCCGGATCGCCGAAGCGACGCTCGTGCGCGAGACGCTCCGGCAGTCGCCGCCCGCGGTCGTCGCCCTCGGCGGCGGCGCCGTGAAGACGCCCGAGGTGCAGACGGCGTTGCGCGACCGCGCGTTCACGGTCCACGTCGAGGTCGACGTCGACACGGCGTGGGAGCGCTCGAAGGACACCGACCGGCCGAACGCGCAGGACGAGGGGCACTTCCGCAAGCTCTACGACGAGCGGCAGCCGCTGTACCGCGGCGCAGCAGACGCAGTCGCGAACGACGCGGACGGCGTGATCCTTGCGGCGGCCGGGATCCACCACGAGCTCGGCGTGCTGGAGCGCCTCGGCGTGCTCGTCCCGGGCAGCGGCCCCGTGGCGCTCGTGGCCGATTCGACCGTGATGGGCATCTACGGGCCGACGGCGCAGACCGCGCTCGGCGAGCGGTTGCAGTCGACGCACGAGCTTCCGTCCGGGGAAGACGCGAAGCAGCTGCACGTGATCGAACGGCTGTGGTCGGAGCTGCGGCTCGACCGCGGCGGCACCGTCGTCGCGCTCGGCGGCGGCGCGCTGACCGATACGGCTGGTCTCGCCGCGGCGATGTACCTACGCGGCGTGCCGTGGGTCTCGGTGCCGACGACGCTCGTCGGCCAGGTCGACGCAGGCATCGGCGGCAAGACCGCGATTGACATCCCGCAGGGCAAGAACCTCGTCGGTGCGTTCCACTGGCCGGCGCGCGTGGTGATCGACGAGGCGCTGCTCGAAACGCTGCCCGAGCGCGAGCGCCGTCAGGGCGAGGCCGAGCGCATCAAGACCGAGCTGCTCGCCGGCCGCCCGCTCGACGTCCGCGCTGCCGCCGCGTACAAGGCGGCGCTCTGCCTGCGCGATCCACACGACCGCGATGTGCGGCAGTGGCTGAACCTGGGGCATACCTTCGCGCACGGGCTCGAGGCGGCAGCGGATTTCGACCTGCCGCACGGCGAGGCGGTCGCGCTCGGCCTACTCGCGGCGCTCCGCCTGAGCGGCCGGGACACGGCGCCGGTCGTCGACGCCCTCGACCCGCAGCCCGTGCAGGTCGACCGCGAGCGCGCATGGGAGGCGCTCCAGCGCGACAAGAAGCGCACGGGGGACGACATCAACCTCGTCCTGCTCGGCGAAGACGGCCCCTATCTCGAAGCACGGTCCTCTGACGAGGTGCGCGCGGCGCTGGATACGCTCATCGCCCACTGATGCAGGTCCTTGTCCTCAACGGCGCGAATCTGGACACGCTCGCCCGGCGCGATCCGACGATCTACGGCGGGGTGAGCTTGAACGAGCTCGAGAGCCGCATCTACGGCTGGGCGCACGCGCTCGACATCAGCGCGCGCTGCCGCCAGTCGAACAGCGAGGGCGAGTACATCGACTGGATCCACGACTCGTACGACAACGTCGACGG
>JAWVFY010000373.1:0-3821 GCA_033855575.1 Solirubrobacteraceae bacterium | reverse complement strand
GCCGGCTCCACGCCTCGTGGTGCTGGCCCGTGGGGCAGACGCCGCCCATCAGCTCGCGGGTGCGGCGGTTGGAATGCGTCAGCTGGCCGCTGGCGTCGCAGGCGACGACCGCCACGTCGATGCTGTCGAGCAGCACGTCGAGCAGGTTGCGCTCGTCGCGCAGCGTGCGGCGCATCCGTCTGACCCGCCCGACCGGCAGCGTGAACCCCATGACCCCATGTTCGGTGGGCGCGGCGGCGGGCGCGATACCGCATACGGGCCAATTGCCGGTGTGCGCTACCCCGTGCGTGGGAGCGTGATGGCCCCCTCGCGGCACAGCGCGACCGCGACGAGCTGCGCGCGGGTGCGCGCACCGAGCTTGGCCATCGCGTTGCGCACGTGCGTCCGGACGGTCTCGGGCGCGATCTGCAGCACCCCGGCGATCTCCGCGGTGTCACGGCCCATGGCGATCTCGGTGACCACCTCGCGCTCGCGGGGTGTCAGCGCCGCGTTGGCGATCGCCTGCGCGCCGTCGGGCGACGGCAGCGAGTCGGGGATCATGGTCACGACGACGGCCAGCCGCCGGCCGCCGATGATCGCCAGCCGGGCGGCGAAGTCGAGTGCGATGTCCGTGCCGTCGGCGCGGAGGAAGCTGCGGGTCCCGCCGTACTCGCCCGTCCGCAGGAACAGGTGCCAGACGCGGGCGGACTCGGCGCGCTCGGCCGGGACGATGACCTCGCTCAGCCGCTGGCCCATCAACGCTCCCCGGCTGTAGCCGAGCAGCGCGAGCGCCGCGTCGTTGAGCTCGATGAAGCGCCGCTGCTCGTCGACCAGCACGATCGGATTCGAGGATTCCTGGAAGAGCACCCAGAACAGCGCCTCCCAGCCCTCCCCGGTGGAGGGGCCGGACATGGCGCGAGCGTACGTCGCGCGTCATCCGATTGCCACCCGGCGAGACGATCGGTTAGTCCTGCGACGCCGGGCCCGAGCCGGTGAACACCACCTTGTTCGGGTCGAACGGGCTGAGGCCCTGGCCGCGCTCGAGCTCGATCGCCTGGTCGCCTACGACCTTGACCAGCGCGTAGGCGGAGTTGTTGTCCTCGTTGGACTCGAGGATCGTGTTCGGTGCGTCGATGGTGATCCGGACGACGTAGAGGCCGTCGGGGTTGTCGCCGAAGTCGACGTACATCCCGGGGCGCTGCCAGCGGTAGACGTCGCCCCAGCCGGGTGAGAGCCCCAGGACGCCGTCGACCGGGTTCTGGCAGTTGCCGGTGCCTGTGTCGCCCGAGCCGATCTGGCCGTCGGGGGAGGTGTTGTCGAACGCGCGCCAGTGCCCGATCAGCTGGTTGGCCGGGCAGAAGCCGGACTTGGTGCCCACCCCCACCTGGCTCAGCGACGAGTCGGCGCCGACCTTCAGCAGGACCATGTCCAGGACGCCGTCGTCGTGGAAGTGGCCGTGGATGACGTGGAACGAGTACGTGCCGGCCGGGCGCGTGGTCGTGCTGCCGTCCGACCAGTGGACGACCTGGGTCATCGGGCCGTGCGCCAGCGGGGACTGGATGACGCCGTTGACGATGTCGTTGGCGTAGGTCCAGTGCATCTCGTAGGGACCCTCGCCGACGTTGATCGGTCCGGAGGTGAAGCGCAGGCAGCGCCGCGCGCCCCCGCCCTGGAGCTCGACCGGGGCCATCTCGTCGACCGTGCAGCTGAACGGATGGATGCCGGCGACGTCGGCCGGCGGGTTGACGGTGTCGGGCGGGTAGAGGCCGTTGGCCGGGTTCAGCGGCGCGATGAACGACATCTCCATCGGCGGCACGGCGCGCAGGTCGGGCAGGAGCATGTGCTTGGGAGCCGTCGAGGCCGCGGCGACCGCCTCGAGCTTGGCCCGCATGCGGAACGAGGCGTTCGAGACGTCCTGGGGCAGGACCCGGACCGTCCAGGTTCCGGCGGCCGGCTTGTCGACGAAGACCTCGGCGTCGAACGCGTTGCTGGTGGCGGCGGTGCCCGCGGTCGTCCCGGACGGGTCGATGACGTCGACCTCGAAGGTGTTGCTGCGCATCGGCGTGTCGATGGCCACGCGCAGGCGCCCGCCGCCCGCCGCCACGTGCAGCGGCCACGAGAAGCAGGGGCCGGCGGCCGTGTCGCACAGGCTCGCGTCGCGAACCTCGGCGCTGGCCACCGTCGGGCCCTGCCAGAACCGGGCCGCGCCCGGGGTCAGGGCGGGGTCGGTTGCCGCGGGGTCGGGCCCGTCGGCGGGTTGGTCCGCCGGGGAGAGGATCTGCGCGCCCGCCGGCGCCGCCGGTCGGACCGTGCTCTTGGTCGTGTGGCGCTTCTTCTTCTTCGCCCTCGCCTTGTGGTGGGTCCTGGCCTTGGCGTGGTGATGGCGGGGGCGGGAGGCCGACGCGGGGCCCGCGAGGGCGAGTGAGGTCAGCAGAGCGAGCAGGAGCAGGCAGAAGCGGGACATGCCAGCGACAACGCCGGCCCCCGGGCGATCGCGCGCGACACCCGGGCGAAAGATCGGCGGGGACGGTTGGCCCGGTGGGCCTATGGGTCGCTACAGCGTCGCCCGCAGCGCGCCGTCGAGCTCGGGATGGGCGAACGTGTGGCCCAGCTCGAGCGCGCGCGCCGGCACCATCCGCACGCCGGTGGTGACGACGCTGGCCATCTCGCCGTAGAGGGCCCGGATCGCCAGCCCCGGGACCGGCGCCACCGCCGGGCGGTGCAGCGCCCGGCCGAGCGCCTTGGAGAACTGCGCGTTGGTCACCGGCACGGGCGCACTCGCGTTGACTGCGCCGGCCCAGCGCTCGTCGCCGAGCGCGGCCAGGATGATCCCGATCTCGTCGTCGACGTGGATCCACGGCATCCACTGGCGGCCGCCGGCGATCGGCCCGCCGACGCCGAGCCGGAAGGGCGGGAGCATCTTGGCCAGCGCGCCGCCGTCGCGGTCGAGGACGATCCCGGTGCGCAGGCACACCACGCGCACGCCCAGCTCCGAGGCGGCCTGGGCCTCGCGCTCCCAGGCCACGCAGACCTCGGCGAGGAAGCCCGCGCCGGGCGGGTCTGCCTCGATGACCTCCTCGTCGCCGCGCGGCCCGTAGTAACCGCTGGCCGAGCCCGAGACGAGCGTCCGGGGCCGCTCGGCCGCCGACAGCGCGCGCAGCCCGGCCACGAGGTGCCGGGTGCCCAGCTCGCGGCTGGAGCGGATGCGCTCCCGGGCCGCTGCGCTCCAGCGCTGGGCGACGTCCTCGCCGGCCAGGTGGACGACCGCGTCGCGACCCCGCAGGGCTTCCGCGGGGGCCGGCTCGGCGACGGGGTCCCAGCGCACACCCCGCTGCGGGTCGCGCGACAGGACGGTGACGTCGTCGCCGCGTTCGCGCAGCGCCTGCACGAGCCGGGTGCCGATCAGCCCCGACGCGCCCGTGACGACGATTCGCATGACGCTGCCTACGTCGGGCGCGGGGCGCCCGGATCACCGATGACCTGGTGGACGCCGGTGATGTGCTCGGAGTCGGCGGGGGCGTAGCCCATCTCGTGCGCGCCGGCCTCGGCGACGCCCTCCTTGCGGGCCTCCTCGGCGACCGCGGCGGCGACCACCGGTGCAACCTCGCGGTTGAAGACCGACGGGATGATGTAGTCCTCGCGCAGCTCGTGGTCGTGGACGAGCGAGGCGATCCCGCGGGCGGCGGCGAGCTTCATCTCGTCGGTGATCTGGCGCGCGCGGACGTCGAGCGCGCCGCGGAAGATCCCCGGGAAGCACAGGACGTTGTTGATCTGGTTGGGGTAGTCCGAGCGGCCGGTGGCCATCACCTTGACCCGCGGCCCGACCTCCTCGGGGGAGATCT
>JAWVFY010000372.1:0-4650 GCA_033855575.1 Solirubrobacteraceae bacterium | reverse complement strand
CGCGCCGTCGGAGGAGGGCAGCTCGAAGCGCTGCGGCTCGGCGAGCGTGACGTCGGCGAGCAGGCGCCAGGCCGGGTCGTAGTCGAAGAGGAACGGGCCCTCGTAGTCGCCGCGCTCCTCGGCCGGGATCGGCGACTGGGGATGCGAGGCGAAGAGGCGATGGCGCGCGTCGCGCCAGTGCTCCCAGCCACCCCGCGGGCCGGGCTCGGCGCGGACTGCGGCATAGAGCTCGGAGACCCTGCGCTTGAAGTCGAGGAGGTCGAGCTCGTCCACGCCGTCCACGCTAGGCTCTGCGACGGACCGTGCTAGGCGGGGAGGTAGCGGTGCCCTGTCGCTCGCAATCCGCTCTAGCGAGGCCGAATCCCCTTTCGAGGGGCGACGCCTCGGGGTCAGCCCGCCGTGGGTGGCGCTGATGGTCAGGGTCCCGTGCGGCGTCGGTCCGTGAACCAGGTCAGGTCCGGAAGGAAGCAGCCTTAAGCGGGTGCCGACGAGCGCAACGGGAACGCCCAGGCCGGAGCCGCCTCGCGACGAAGGCGCCCGGGACGCCGTCTCGAAGGAGGGTGCACGGTCCACTTCAGTGCCCCGTCGGCGGCTCTAGACTCGGAGGCAGTGTCCTCGGGCCCCTCGCTGTACCGCCGCCATCGCCCTCGCACCTTCGATGACGTCGTGGGCCAGGAGCACGTCGTGCGCACGCTGCGCAACGCCGTGGAGCAGGGCAAGGTCCACCACGCCTACCTGTTCGTCGGCTCCCGCGGGACCGGCAAGACGTCGATGGCGAAGATCCTCGCCGCGTGCCTGAACTGTGAGCGAGGCGGCCCCACGATCACCCCGTGCGGCGTCTGCGACTCGTGCACCTCGATCGCCAGCGCGACCTCGCTGGACGTCATCGAGATGGACGCGGCGTCGAACAACTCCGTCGACGACATCCGCGACCTGCGCGAGCGCGTGGCCTACGCCCCCGTCTCCGGGCGCCACAAGGTCTACATCCTCGACGAGGCGCACATGCTGTCCTCGCAGGCGTGGAACGCGTTCCTCAAGACGCTCGAGGAGCCGCCGCCCAACACGATCTTCGTCCTGGCCACCACCGAGGCCAACAAGGTGTTGCCGACGGTCGTCGACCGCTGTCACCGCTTCGACTTCGGCCGCCCCACGGTCGAGGACATCGCCAGCGTCGTCGCTCGTGTCGCGGCGGCCGAGCAGATCGACATCGGCCCCGACGCGGTCGGCCTGCTGGCCCGTCACGCGACCGGCTCGTTCCGCGACGCCCTGGGAACGCTTGAGCAGCTGGTCACCTACAGCGGTACGACCGTGGCCACCCCCGACGTGCTCGCGGTGCTCGGCGTGGCCGACGCCGACATCCTCTTCGGCGCGCTCGACGCCGTGGCCGGCAGCGACCCGCGCGAGGCGCTCATGGCGGTCCACCGCGTCGCCGAGTCCGGTCGCGACCTCTCGTCGTTCGCGCGTGACCTCGAGTCCCATGCGCGCGAGCTCCTGCTCGTGCAGACGCTCGGCGAGGTCCCGGCCCAGATCGCGCTGACGCCCGACCACGATGCGCGGCTGGCCGAGCAGGCCGAGCGCGTCCCGGGCCCTGCGGTCATCCGCCTGCTCGACCTCCTCGGCGGCGCGATGAAGGCCGTCCGCGATGGTGCCGACGCCCGCACCCAGGTCGAGCTCGCGCTGGTCAAGGCCGCCTCGCCCGAGGTCGATGCCGGAACCCGCGCGCTGCTCGCGCGCATCGAACGGCTGGAGGGTCTGCTCGGCCGCGCGGCGCCCGCCGCCGCAGCACCCCCGAGCGCCGCCCCTGAACCACCCGCGGCCGCACCGCCTGAACCCGCCGCTGTGCCACCACAGGCGCAAGCACCCGGCGACCAGAGCCTCGACAACGTCCTCGCCGTCTGGCCCGCGGTCCTCGACACCCTTCGCGGCGACAACATGGTCCTCGCCACCGCGCTCTCGCACGGCCGCCCGGTGGCGCTGGACGGCCGGGAGCTCACGGTGGCCTTCCGCGAGGCCGACTCGTTCAAGCGCCGCAAGGCGGAGTCAGAGTCCCAGGTCGTCGGCAACGCGGTGCGCGAGATCGCCGGCGCGCCCTACCGGCTGCGCTTCGAGGAGCGCGAGCTGCCCGACAGCGGCGACGGCTCCGGAGCGCCCGCGGCGCCGCCCACGGGCGACGAGTTCGTCGCCCGCCTCGTGTCGGAGTTCGACGCCGAGGAGATCGTTCCCGAACCCGACGAGGAGCCGAGCGCCTGATGCCCCAGCCGCCGAACATGAACAACATGCTCAAGCAGGTCCAGAAGATGCAGGCCGACATGGTCGCCGCACAGGAGCAGCTGAAGACCGAGACCGTCGAGGCCTCGGCCGGCGGCGGCATGGTCACGGTCAAGATGACCGGCGACCTGGTCCTGCAGGAGCTGCGCATCGATCCCGACGCGGTCGATCCCGAGGACGTCGAGATGCTTCAGGACATGGTGCAGGCCGCCGTCAACGAGGCGGTCCGCGCCGCCCAGGAGCTGGCCGCCAGCAAGATGGGCGGGCTGACCGGCGGCATGGACCTCGGCAGCCTCGGGCTGCCCGGCTTCTAAAGAGGCGAGACCCCCGTGTACCCCGCTCCCGTTCAGCGGCTGATCACCGAGCTGGGCAAGCTGCCCGGCATCGGCCAGCGCACGGCGCAGCGGCTGGCCTTCCACATCCTGCGCTCCGACATCGAGGACGCCCACGGCCTGTCCGATGCGATCCGCGAGGTCCGCGAGCGGATCACGCTGTGCGAGCAGTGCTTCAACCTCGCCGACGCGCCCCTGTGCGCGATCTGCACCGACGAGCGGCGCGACGGGTCGCTGATCTGCGTGGTCGAGGAGCCCGGCGACGTGATCCCGATGGAGCGCACGCACGAGTATCGCGGTCGCTACCACGTGCTCGGCGGCGCGCTGTCGCCGATCGACGGCGTCGATCCCGAGGACCTCAAGATCGCCGCGCTCTACCGGCGCATCGAGGCCGGGGGCATCCGCGAGGTCGTGCTGGCCACCAACCCGACGACGACCGGCGAGGCGACCGCGCTGCACATCGCTGCGGCACTGCGCGAGCGGGCGCCCGACGTCGCCGTCACCCGGCTCGCCAGCGGCCTGCCGATGGGGTCGGACCTCGAGTACGCCGACGAGGTCACGCTGGGCAAGGCGTTCTCCGGCCGGCGCGCGCTGTGAGCACAACAATCGTGATGAAGTTCGGCGGCACCTCGGTCGCCGATGCCGAGCGGATCAAGCGCGCCGCCCAGCGGATCGTCGCCAAGCGCGAGGAGGGCTACCGCGTCGTGGCCGTGCTCTCGGCCCGCGGCAAGGAGACCGACCGCCTGATTGCCGACGCGTTCGCAATCTCCGACTCGCCCGATCCGCGCGAGATGGACATGCTGCTCTCGACCGGCGAGCGCGTGTCGTGCGCGCTGTGCGCGATGGCCATCAACGACCTCGGCCACCAGGCCATCAGCCTCACCGGCTCGCAGGCCGGGATCGTCACCGACACGTCGCACACCAAGGCGCGGATCCTCGAGGTGCGCGCAGACCGGATCCGCGAGGGCCTGGCCGAGGACCGCATCGTCCTGGTCGCCGGCTTCCAGGGTGTCTCGACCGCCCGCGACGTCACGACGCTCGGCCGCGGCGGCTCGGACACCACCGCTGTGGCGCTCGCCGCTGCGGTCGCCGCCGAGTTCTGCGAGATCTACACCGACGTGCCGGGAGTGTTCAGCGCCGACCCCCGGATCGTCCCCAACGCCCGCAAGCTGCCGGTCGTCTCGTTCGACGAGATGCTCGAGATGGCGGCCAGCGGTGCGGGCGTGCTGCAGCTGCGCAGCGTCGAGTACGCGCGTAACCACGGCGTCCGCATCCACGTTCGGTCGAGCTTCGACGCCTCGGCCGGTACCTTCGTCGTCTCGGAGCAGGAGACCATGGAACACCCGCTCATCACCGCAGTCACCCACTCCACCGGCGAGGCACGCATCACGCTGACCGGCGTGCCCGACGCGCCCGGCATCGCCGGCCGCGTGACCACCGCGCTGGCCGAGGCCAACGTCAACATCGACATGATCATCCAGAACGAGCCGGAGTCCGAGGATGCTCGCGCGGAGATGTCGTTCACGGTCCCGCGCGACGACCTGCGCACCGCGCAGGACACGCTGGCGCCGCTGGCCGGCGAGCTGGGCATGACCATCGTCAGCGATGAGGCGATGGGCAAGGTCTCGATCGTCGGCGCCGGCATGAAGACCCACCCGGGCGTCGCCGCCAAGGTCTTCAGCACGCTGGGCGAGCACGAGATCAACATCCGGATGATCTCCACCTCGCCGATCCGCATCTCCTGCGTCGTACCGGGCGATCGCGTCCCCGACGCCGTTCGCGCGCTCCACGCCGCCTTCGGCCTGCAGGGCGAGGACACGATCCGCCCGGATCAGCCGTTCGGCCCGTTCTGATCAGACGAACGTCCCGAAGTACCGCCTATAGGCGGCAAAAAGGGACGTTCGCGGCTACGGGTGGCCGAAGGCGACCCGGACCGAGGGCACGAGGCGCACCACGGTGCGCGGTTGCGCGGCGCGCGCCTCGGCGTGCTGGCGACCAGTGGCCCCCGGCACGTACTTCACCGTGATCCGGCGCGTCCAGTCGCCCCCCT
>JAWVFY010000371.1:0-6098 GCA_033855575.1 Solirubrobacteraceae bacterium | reverse complement strand
GCCCTGCAGAGCGGCCTCGGCGCGCCGCGCCGTCTCGAGCAGGTCCAGCGCGATGGCCGCCAGGTGGGCGAACAGGCCGAGGAGGTCGATCTCGATGTGGCTGAACTGCGTGCGCAGGGGCCGGTCGAGGACCGAGAGGACCCCGAGGACGCGCTCCTCGTCGAGGAGCAGCGGCGCCGCCATGATGCCCTTGGGTGTGTAGCCCGTCGACGCGGCGACGTCGCGGGCGAAGCGCGGGTCACGGGTGACGTCCTCGACGACCAGCGGCTCGCGGGAGGCCAGGACCCAGCCGGCGATGCCGGTGCCCTCGGGCAGCCGGCGCCCGACCAGCCCCTCCGAGTCGGCGCCCGTGGCGGCCTCGAAGACCAGCTCGCCGGCGGCGGCGTCGTGCAGCATGATCGACGACGCCTGGGCGCCGAAGATCGATCGGGCCACCTCGACGATCGACTGCAGCAGCGGCCGGCGCCCGCGCTGTGCGGCCAGGAGCCCGGCGGCGACCGCCGCGCGCATCGCGTCCTCGCTCACGGTGCTGCCGTCATGTTCGCGGCGCCGTGCATCAGCACGGTCTTGAGCTGGAACGGGGTGAGCCCGGGGTGGCGCCCGAGGGCGCGCGCGCCGATCGCGGCCATCGTCGGTGTGGCGAACGAGTTCCCGGTGGCGCGGATGATCGAGTGATCCTCCCACGCCACCTCGACGTCGACGCCGCGGGCATGGAACTCGACCGGCGGCTCCGGGTTGTAGAAGTACTCCAGCGCCTCGGTGCCCGAATGGCTGCCGACCGACACGACCGACGAGAAGCGCCACGGGTAGGAGTTCACCGGCATGTTGTGCGCCGAGGCGAAGATCGCGCAGCGGCGGAAGTAGGCCTCGTCGGCGAGCTCGTGCAACGCCCCCGCGAACTTCGCCTTCGAGGTCGACAGCGACAGGTTGATGACGTCGAAGCCCTCGCGGACCGCCCAGCGCAGGCCCTCGATCAGCGTCGGGCCGCCACCGGTGAAGTCGGCCCCGAGCACCCGGACGCTGGTCAGCTCCGCGGCCGGTGCGATCGACCGGATGATGCCCGCGCAGGCGGTGCCGTGCCCCGACACGTCTCCGGCCTCGTCGCGGATGCTCACCTCGTCGTCGGAGACCTCGACGACCACCGAACGCTCGACGTGCCCGCCGACCAGCGGGTGGTCCGGGTCGACCCCGGAATCGACGACGGCGATGCGAACGCCCTCGCCGAGCGAGTCGCCGAAGGCCCACTCGGCGGTCATGGCGGCCGGCCAGGAGCGCGGCGGCGCGATCGGCTCGACGGCGCCGTGCGCGAGCGAGTAGGCGGGAAGGTCCTCGTCGAGCCCGCTCACGCGCGGGCTCGACGATCACGTCCGGCGATCGGGTGAGCCACCCGAGCCGCTCGGCCTAACCGTGGATCTTGCGGTGGCCCTCGACGTCCGGGCCGTCGTCCTGCTCGTCGTCGGGCTGCTCGTTGAGCATCCGGCGGTGGCCCTCGACGTCGGGCTGCTCCTCTTCCTTCTCGCGGGGCTCTTCGGACTCGTCGGACATGTGGGTCCCTCCTGCGGCCCGGGGCCGCTCAGTCGGATGCAATGACCACAAGACGTGCCAGCCGTCCGAATTCTTCCATTCCCCGGCGCCGGACGTAGGATGCGCCGCGTGAGCGGCGCCGAGGGCTCCCGCGGCCGGGCCATGCGGGCGGTCCTCGCCGAGCCACGGCTGCGGCGCATCCAGCTGGCCGACGCGGGGTCGATCCTCGGCGGCTGGAGCTATGTGGTGGCGCTCGGCGTCTACGCCTACCGCGCCGGCGGCCCGGGTCTGGTGGGCGCCGCGACCGCTGCGCGGCTGGTCCCGATGGCGCTGACCTCCTCGCTGAGCGGGGCGCTCGCCGAGCGCTTCACCCGCCGCGGGACGATGATCGGCAGCGACCTCGCCCGCGCGCTGCTGCTGCTGGTGACGGCGGGCGCGCTGGCGGCGGGGGCGCCGGCCGCCCTGGTCCTGGTGCTCGTCGGCGTGGCCAGCGGCATCGGCGCGTGGTTCGGGCCGGCCAAGGCCGCGCTCGTGCCGGCCCTCGCCCGGACCCCCGACGAGCTGACGGCGATGAACGTCGTCTCCGGCGGGATCGAGAACGTCGGGATGCTCGGCGGCCCCGCGCTCGGCGGCATCCTCCTGGCGGTGACCAGCCCGCAGGCGGTGTTCGCGGCCACCGCCTCGACGCTGCTGTGGTCGGCGTTTCAGGTCCACCGCATCGACTTCCACGAGGAGCGCAGGCCGGTGGCGCTGCATCCGGGGGCGCTCGTTGCGGAGGTCGCCGGGGGGTTGCGCGAGCTGAGCGGCTCGGGCCCGCTGCGGGTGATGATCGGGCTGCTGACCGCCCAGACGCTGGTGGCGGGCGCGCTCAGCGTGCTCGTCGTCGTCGTCGCGCTGGACGAGCTGCATCGCGGCGTCGCGTGGGCGGGCTACCTCGACGGGGCGAGCGGCGTCGGGGGGCTGCTCGGCGCGATCGCCGCCACGGGCCTGGTCGGTCGCCGCCGCCTCAGCGGCAGCTTCGGGGCCGCGATGCTGCTGTGGGGCGCGCCGCTCGCGCTGCTGGCGCTCTTCGTGAGCCCGGTCGTGGCGCTGGCGGCGATGGTGGTCAACGGGGCCGCCAACAGCGTCGGCGACGTCGCCTACCTGACGATGCTCCAGCGCTCGGTGCCGGAGGAGCGGATCGCCCGCGTCTTCGGCGGGCTCGACGCGGTGCTCATCGGGGCGATGGCGATCGGCGGCGTGGCGTGCTCGCTGCTCATCGAGGCGGCCGGCAACCGGGCGGCGCTGGCCACCGCCGGCCTGCTGCTCCCCGCCTTGTCGCTGGCCTTCTGGACGCGCCTGCGGGCAATCGACGCCGCGCCCCCGCCCGACGAACGGGTGCTCGAGCTGCTGCGGGGGCTGCCGATGTTCGCCCCGCTCGCGCCGCCGGCGCTGGAGCGTCTGGCGCTGGACGCCGAGCGGGTCGAGGTGCAGGCGGGAGCCGTGGTGCTGACCCAGGGCGAGGCGGGCGATCGCTGCTACGTGATCGACCGCGGCACGGCGCAGGTGGCGATCGACGGGCGCGACGTGCGCGTGCAGGGGCCCGGCACGGTGTTCGGCGAGATCGCTCTGCTGCGCGACGTGCCGCGCACGGCGACGGTGGTGGCGCGCGAGCCGCTCGTGCTCTGGGCGCTGGAGCGCCAGGCGTTCCTCGGCGCGCTGGGGGCGAGCCCAGAGGCCAGCGAGGGCGCCGAGCACCTGGCGATGGCGCGGCTGAGCTATGCGCGGCCGGCCATCGGCTTGCCCTGAGCCTCCTCCAGCTCGGTGCGCAGGGCCGCGAGCGCGCGCGAGATCCTGCTGGCCACCGTCCCGACCGGGATGTCGAGCGCCTCGGCGATCGTCCGGTAGCTCTCGTCGCGGGCGAAGAAGCGGTCAAGGATCTCCCGACCGGCGGGAGGCAGTGCCGCGAGCGCCGCCCGCACGGTCAGTGCCTCATCCAGATCGGCCCCGTCGTCGCTCGGGGTCGCCAGACGGTCGACGTCCGCGGCCTCCAGGCCCAGCGTCGAGCGCGCCCCGGCGCGCAGCCGGTCGATGCACAGCCGGCGCGTGAGCTGTCCCAGCCAGGGAAGGACGGCGCCGTCGTCGCGCAGGTGATCGAGATGCTCGAACGCCCGCGCGAAGACCTCCTGGAAGACGTCCTCGGCGTCGTCGAGCGCCAGCCGATAGACCCGCACCGCGATCGCGTGGACGTAGCGGCTGTGGCGGCGGACCAGCAGCGACCAGGCGGCGGGATCCCCCTCCCGGCAGCGCGCGACGAGCAGGCGATCGGGGACCTCCGAGGGGTCTGGACCGGGGCCGGCGGACGTCATGCAAGGCACACCGTGCCACGAACGGGTCCCCGGTGCCAGCGTTAGGCTCGCCGGCATGGCCACGCGGGTCGACGGGGCGATCGCAGAGCTGCTCGAGGCGATGTCGGCGGCGGAGCCCGGCGCGGGCGCGGGCGCCGGCGCGGCGGTGGCCGCCGGCCTGGCCGCCGCCGTCGTCGAGATCGTCGCCTCCGCCTCCACCGGCTGGGCGGAATCCGGCGCGGTCGCCGCTCAGGCCGCGACGCTGCGCCGGCGCGGCGAGCGCCTGGCGGGCGAGAACGCGGGGGCGTTCGCGGAGGCCCAGGCGGCGCTGCTGGCCACGCGCCGCGGCGAGCAGTCGCACGCCGCGCTGGGGCCGGTCCTCGAGCATGCGGGCGCGGTCCCGCTGGCGATCGCCGAGCTGGGCGCTGACGTCGCGGCGCTGGCCGAGGTCGCGGCGGCCGCCGGGGAGCCCGATCGCCGGCCTGACGCGGCCGCGGCCGCCGCGCTGGCCGCCGGAGCCGCCGACGCCGCGGCCCACCTGGTGCTGGTCAACCTGGCCAGCCCGGCGGAGCCGTTGCGGGCCGAAGCTGCGCGTGCGGCGGCGGCAGCGGCGCGGGCGTCGGCCGGCCGCGCGCTCGGCGGGCCGGGCTAGCCACAGGCGCCTCAGGCGCCCGTCAGCCGGTCCCGGATCGCCTGGGCCTCGGTGCGGATCGGCTCGCTGGTGCTGTTCAGCGCATCCTCGAGCCCGGCGAGCACGCGTTCGCGCAGCGCGGCGTCGGCCTGGCAGTGCTCGACCAGGCCCTCGAGGTCGCGACGGGCGAGCGGCAGGATCTCCGCCGCGCGGACCCAGGCCTCCGGCGCGGGCGGCAGCGCGGCCAGCGCCTGCGCCAGTCGCTCCTCGTCCCACACGTCGGATCCGCTCACAGTCCACTAGACGGGCGGGAGCGCCGTTTGCTTCCCTGCTTCACCGGCCCTGGCCCAGCGAGCGGGCGAAGGCCACGCCGCGCCTGACCCACGGCTCGAGCTGGCGCTTGGTGCGCACACCCTCAGTGTCCACCCGCAGCCAGCCGGCCATGGCGCGGCCGCGCATCACGAACGGCGCCGTGTGGGGCCGGGAGGCCAGCGCGTCGGTCTCGTCGGGGTCCACCCGGACGAGCAGGCCGCCCTGCCCGCTGGCGGCGACCGACATCTTCCCGCCGATCAGGAACGCGAGGCCGCCGAACATGCGCTTCTCGGTGACGTCGGCCTCCGCGGCGATGAGCTCCCGGATGCGGTTCGCGAGGTCCTCGTCGAAGGCCACGCCTCAGGGTACCCCGGGCCGGCGACGCTGCCGACGGGCATCGGGGTTCATGCTCTGGCGATGGCCGACGACGACGACACGCTCTGGATCCGTCCGCAGCTCGACCTCGAGGATCGGGTCGAGATCCCCCGCCGCCGGCTGCCGGACGGGTCGATCGAGCCGCGCACCGCCTACCAGCTCGTGCACGACGAGCTGCTCCTCGACGGCAGCTCGCGACTGAACCTGGCCACGTTCGTCACGACCTGGATGGAGCCCGAGGCCCGCGTGCTGATCGCCGAGTGCCTCGACAAGAACCTCGTCGACAAGGACGAGTACCCGCAGAGCGCCGAGCTCGAGAGCCGCTGCGTGAGCATCCTGGCCGACCTGTGGCACGCGCCGGAGGCCGATGCCGCGACGGGCACGTCGACCACCGGCTCGAGCGAGGCGTGCATGCTCGGGGGGATGGCGCTGCTGCGCCGGTGGCGGGCGCACCAGCCCGCGGGCGCCCGTCCGAACCTGGTGATGGGCGCCAACGTCCAGGTCTGCTGGGAGAAGTTCTGTCGCTACTGGGACGTCGAGCCGCGGCAGGTGCCCGTCGGCGACGGCGCGACCCACCTCGTCGCCGACCGGGCCGCGGCCGCCTGCGACGAGAACACGATCGGCGTCGTCGCCATCCTGGGCTCGACCTTCGACGGGAGCTATGAGCCGGTGGGCGAGATCGCCGCCGCGCTCGACGCGCTGCAGGCCGAAGGCGGCATCGACGTGCCGATCCACGTCGACGCGGCGTCGGGAGGCTTCATCGCGCCGTTCCTCGAGCCCGGCCTGGAGTGGGACTTCCGCGTCGCGCGCGTGCAGTCGATCAACGCGTCGGGCCACAAGTACGGGCTGGTGTTCCCCGGCGTCGGCTGGGTGGTCTGGCGCGACAGCGCGGCGCTGCCGCAGGACCTGGTCTTCGACGTGGACTACCT
>JAWVFY010000370.1:0-9992 GCA_033855575.1 Solirubrobacteraceae bacterium | reverse complement strand
GCCGGAGATCGCGGTGACGCTGAAGCCGCCGGCCGGTGCGGCGGCGGTGCCGTTGCCGATCTGGATCGCGACGTGGTTCACGCTCGCGTCCGGGGTGCCCGAGCCTTCAGCGGCCGCACAGAGTGCGGCGGCCGAGGAAGACACGCCGCAGTCGGTCGCGCCGGCCGACGGGACGGTGGTGCCCGGTCCCGGCGGGAACACGTTGACGCTGAACACGCGCAGGGAGACGTCGTTGCCGAAGTCCACGACGTAGACGCCCGGGACCGCACCGGTGGAGATGACGTTCGCCTTCGGGCCGCTGGCCCCCGTCGTCTGGCCGGTTCCGCCGATGATCACGCCGGCACCGGTGAAGGCACCGAACTGCGGCCGGGCGTGGTTCAGCCCCACCAGCCCCGTCACCGGATCCGCGAGCGCCGTCCCTAGCGCCGTGAGACCGCCGGTGATCAACGGGACGCCGCTGAGGATGCCCTGGACCGTCGCGCCGAGCGCGGCGACCTTCCCGTCCACGGTGTGGATGGCGTCCTTCTGGCCGGAGTCGTTGTTGAAGAGCGCCTTGACGGTCTTCTCGAGGCCCTTGATCGCACCAGCGGCCCTGCTGAGCTTCGTGCCCAGGCTGACGGTGGCGACGTGAGACTTGTGGGCGGATGCAACGGGAGCACCGGCGGCGAGCAACGCGCACGCGGCCAGGGCGGGAAGCAGAAGCTTCCTCATGGTGGGGACTCTCCTCATTTGGGGGGCGGTCCGGAACGCGGCAGCGGACGGACCGAGAGCTCCACCCTATGCCGGATCCCGTGTCGGGGCCATCCCCACTTCTGTCACTGTTTTTTGGCCTGTCAGCGGGCGATTCCGCCGAGCTCCTCGAGGATGACGCCCTCGCGCAGCCCACCGGCGGCGATGTGGAGCGGTAGCGAGAGGAGCGTGCTCGCCGCGTCGAGCACGAGCATCCCGGCGGGCAGGACGCGCGCCCGCTCGAGGTGCAGGTCGAAGCGCCGCGCGACGGCCGCGGCCGGCTCGGCGCACAGCACGTCGATCGCGTGGCTGAGCGACTCGTGGTCGAGGACCGGGCCGACGAGCCGCCCCAGCGAGGTCGCGCTGCCCCCGACGGCGTAGGCCGCCACCGGCGCGGGCACACGCAGACCCCCCAGCGCGTCGTCGACCTCGCGGCGGACGTGCTCGAGCTCGTCGCTCCCCGGGGGATCGGTGTGCAGGTGACGATCGGCCAGGCCACCGGACCCGATCGCCACCGATGCGGACCACCGCACGCCGCCGGCCGCCGTGCCGCAGACGAGCTCGGTCGACCCGCCGCCGACGTCGACGACCGCGACGAGGCCGGTGGGCACGCGGGCCAGCGTGCCCGTCGCCCCGAGGAAGGCCAGCCGCGCCTCCTCCTCCCCGGCGAGCACCGCCACCCGCTCGCCGCTGGCCGCCTCGATTGCCGCGCACAGCTCGGCGCGATTCGCCGCGCAGCGGATCGCCGCTGTCGCGACGACGCGCACACGGGCCGCGCCCGCCTCGCGCGCCAGGCCGACCTGCGCGGCCACGACGGCGGCGACCTCGGCGATCTTCTCGGGGGCGATCGTCCCCCCGTGGGCCCCCAGCCGGGTGAAGACGCGCTCTCCGAGGACCTCGGACAGGGCCTCGCCCCGCCGCTCGGCCACCAGGAGACGCGTGGTGTTCGAGCCGATGTCGATGCAGGCGCGCCTCACGCGGTTGCGACAATACGCGCGTGACCGATGCCCCCGCCATCCTGGTGCGCGACCTGCGCAAGTCCTACGGCGACACCGAGGCGGTTCGTGGGATCGACTTCGAGGTCGCCCGCGGTGAGGTGTTCGGGCTGCTCGGGCCCAACGGAGCGGGCAAGACGACCACGGTCGAGATCCTCGAGGGCTACCGGGCGCGCAGCGCCGGGATCGTCTCGGTACTGGGGTTCGATCCCGGCCAGCGGCCGGTGGCGCTGCGCGCCCAGGTGGGCATCGTCCTGCAGAGCTCGGGGATGTACCGCCACGTCACCGTCCGCGAGGCGATCGCCCACTGGGCCCGCCTGTACCCGCACCCCCGCGACGTCGACGAGGTGATCGCGCTCGCCGGGCTGCAGGGCAAGGAGGATCAGCAGATCCGCACGCTGTCGGGTGGCCAGGCGCGCCGGGTCGACCTCGCCCTGGCGCTCGTCGGCGATCCGGAGATCGTCTTCCTCGACGAGCCCACCACGGGCTTCGACCCCCAGGCCCGGCGCGCCGCCTGGGAGGTCGTCCGCCAGCTGGCCCAGCTGGGCAAGACGATCCTGCTGACCACGCACTACCTCGACGAGGCCCAGGCGCTGGCCGACCGCGTCGCGATCATCAAGGACGGCCGGATCCTCGCCGAGGGCGCGCCGAGCGAGCTGGGCGCAGGGACCGACTCGCGCTATCGCGTCGCCTGGCGCGACGAGGCCGGCGAGATCCAGGAGCGCGAGACCGACGACCCCACGGCGCTGCTGCACCAGCTGACCAGCGCCGCGCTGGCCCGCGGCGAGGCGCTGCGCGACATCTCGGTGAGCCGACCCTCGCTCGAGGACGTCTACCTCGAGCTGACCGCCGAGGCCACCGTCGATGTCTGACGCCGCCACCCTGGCCTGGTATCAGTACCGCCTCGAGCGCCGGATGTTCTGGCGCAACCCCGGCGCGGCGTTCTTCAACTTCTTCCTGCCGCTGCTGTTCCTCGCGCTGTTCGGAGCGATCTTCTCCAGCAGCCAGAAGGACCTCGACGTCATCGTGCCCGGCATCGCCGGGCTGAGCATCATGGCCACCACGTTCAGCGCCCTGACGATGAACGTCACGTTCCTGCGCGAGCAGGGCGTGCTCAAGCGCATGCGCGGCACCCCCCTGCCCACCGGCTCCTACCTGGCCGCCGTGGGGGCCAACGCCGTGACCAACGCGTTCCTGCAGATCGCCATCGTCGTCGTCGCGGGCAAGCTGGCATTCGGCATCGGCTGGCCCAAGGACTGGCTCGAGCTCGTGGTGTTCACGCTGGCCGGCGTCTCCTGCCTGGCGTCCCTCGGCGTGGCCTACTCGCACGTCATCCCGAACTTCGACGCCGCCGCGGCCTACCAGAACATCGTCTTCCTACCGACGATCTTCATCTCGAGCGTGTTCTTCGACTCCTCGCACGTCCCCGTCTTCCTCCGCGACATCGCGCAGGCGCTGCCGCTGGTGCACATCATCGACGGGCTCAAGGGGGCGCTGGTGACGGGCACCGGGATCGGCCACAACCTCTCGGCGCTCGCGGTCATCGCCCTATGGGGAGCGTTCGGGACCTTCTTCGCCATCCGCGGGTTCAGCTGGGAGTCCCGGCGCGCCTGACGGCGGGGAGCGAGAACGCCGGCGGCAGCTCGCCGGTCACCTGCACCGGGACATCCGACTGCGACTCCTCGCGCAGCAGGCCGAAGACCACGACGTCGTGCGGCTGCCCGGCGTGCCGGTGCCAGGCCCGCAGCACCCCCTCGCGGCGGAACCCGAGCTTCTCGAGCGCGCGCTGGGAGCGGGCGTGGCGGACCTCGGAGTACGCGCCGATGCGTCCCAGCCCGATCGTCTCGAAGCCGAGGTGCAGGATCAGCGCCTTCGCCTCGGCGTTGACGCCGGTGCCCCAGTGGTCGCGACCCAGCCAGGTGCCGACCATCGCGCGGCGGTCGCGGCGCGAGAGCTCCATCAGCGAGGTGACGCCCAGCGGCACGCCGTCGCGTTCGATGACCAGCTCAAGGGCCTCGCCGTTCGCCCGCCGGCCCGCCGCCTCCTCGACCCAGCGACGCGGCTCGTCCTCGTCCTCGTACGGCCCCCAGCTGAACCAGCGGGTGACCTCGGGATCGCGCGCGAGGGCGAACAGCCCGCCGACGTGATCGGGCCCCGGGAGGCGTAACGTCAGCGTGGGTCCGGCGACCTCCAGCACGACGCGATGCTAGCTCTGCTCTACGACATCCACGGCAACCTTCCGGCGCTCGAGGCCGTGCTGGCCGACGCCGAGGCGGCGGGCGCCGACTGCTGGCTGCTGGGCGGCGACGTGGCGGCCTTCGGCGGGTGGCCGGCCGGGGTCGTCGAGCGGCTGCACGGGCTCGAGGGCGCCCAATGGCTGCGCGGGAACACGGAGCGCGAGCTCGCCGAGCCCGGCGTGCTGGCGGCCGACGAGCTCCTGGGCGCCGCGCTGGCCGCGGGGCGCGATGCCCTGGGCGAGGCGACCGTCGCCGAGCTCTTCGGCCTGCCCGAGCGGCTGACCCTCCTCGAGGGCCACTTCTGCCACGCCTCGCCGCTGAACGACATGGAGTCCTTCGGTGTCGAGCCGTCCGGCGACGAGGACCGCCTCCTCGACGGCGTGCAGGCGCAGCGGATCGTCTTCGGCCACACCCACGTTCAGTTCACGCGGACGCGCGACGACGGCATCGAGCTGATCAACCCCGGCAGCATCGGGATCCCGCTCGACGGTGACCAGCGCGCGGCCTACGCGCTGCTCGGCGAGGACGGAGTGCTGGATCTGCGCCGCGTCGCCTACGACCACGAGGCCGCCGCGGCGGGTATCGGCGAGCGCTTCGGCGGCGCCGCATGGACGGAGATCTTCGCGGGGCGGATCCGCCGCGCGGCGCCGTAGGACGGCTGTCCCGCCGGGCCTGGGCGATCGAATGCGGCTCAGGGCCGTATTGGATCGCCCAAGTGGCGGGAAGGGTGCTACGCCGCGTCGCGGAGGGCGGCCAACTCCGGCTCGCCCTGCAGACGCTCGAGCGCCCGGGACTCGGCCTTGCGAGTCTCCGAGACCGTGAGGCCGAGCTTGCGCGCGGCCTGTTCGACCGTGTGCTCGCCCTCGCCACCGGTGCCGTAGCGCAGGTTGACGACCTTCATCTCGGTCGTCGGCAGCTGCTCCAGGAACCGGCGCACGCGGCGGGCGTGGTCGGACTTCATGACATCGTCCTCGACGTTGGCGTCCTCGACCGGGATCAGCGCGCCCAGGGGCGTCTCGCCGTCCTCGCCCACACCCGCGTCCAGGGACGCGAGCGCGCGCTCGTAGCCGCGCAGCCGCTCGACCTCGTCGAGCTCGAACCCGGTTGCCTCGGCCAGCTGGTCGAGGGTCGGCTCCTGCTCGAGCTTGACCGTGAGCTCACGCTCGATCCGGGCCAGCTTGCGGGCGCGCTGTGCGACGTTGGCGGGCAGGCGAATGGTGCGGCCGGTGTTGTCGAGGCCGCGCTGCAGCGCCTGGCGGATCCAGATCGTGGCGTACGTTGAGAACCGGAAGCCCTTGCGCCAGTCGAACTTCTCGGCAGCGCGGATCAGGCCCAGCATGCCCTCCTGAACCAGGTCGCCCATGGCGAGACCCTGGCCCTGGTACTTGCGGGCAACGTGGACCACCAGGCGCAGGTTCGAGTTGATCAGCCGCTCCTTGGCGGCCAGATCGCCCTTCTCGATGCGCTTGGCGAGATCGACTTCTTCGCTCGGACGCAGCAGCGGGTAGCGCGAAGCGCGCCGCAGCAGATCGTCGAGCGGGTCGGCGTACGTGATGGTGATCGGGTCCAACATTCTCCTTCAGATTCCGACTTGTGTAGTCGGTATTATGGCACATCTTGGTTGCTCGCGCAACCACGCGGAACGGACCGACGCGCAGACAAAGAACGCCGGAACCCCACTAGAGTTACGCCTGGGTTCCTGAGCGCAACCTGAAGCGCGGGCAGCCGCTACACGGAGTCTGACAGGAGTGGGCTGAGTTCGGCGGCCGATGCCGGCCGCCAGAAGAAGTAGCCCTGGGCCAGATCGCAGCCGAGCGCCCGCAGGCGGTCGACCTGGGAGACCGATTCGATGCCCTCGGCGACGGTGCGCAAGCCCAGCGCGTGCGACAGGCTGATGATGGCCGCAACGATCGCCGCCTCCTGTGGGTCGCGGGCCATGCCGTCGATGAAGCTCTTGTCGATCTTGACCTCGTCGACCGGGAAGCGCTGCAGCGCCCGCAGCGATGACCACCCGGTGCCGAAGTCGTCGATGGCCAGCGTGACGCCCAGGGCCCGCAGCTGGTCGAGGACCTCGACCGTGGCCTCCATGTCGGCCATGACCGCGGTCTCGGTGATCTCCAGGCAGATCGTCGCCGGATCGACGCCCGACTCGCGCAGCGCGGTGGCCACGAGGCCGACGAGGTCGGGATGCGCGCACTGGCGGGCCGAGAGGTTGACCGACAGCCGCACGGGTGGCCCCGCCCCCCGCAGCAGCGCCCAGCGCGCCGCCTGCTCGCACGCCTCGCGCAGCACCCACTCCCCGATCTCGATGATCAGCCCCGTCTCCTCGGCCGAGGCGATGAACTCGCCGGGCATGACGAGCTCGCGCTCGGGGTGCTGCCAGCGCACGAGCGCCTCGAGGCCTGCGACCGCTCCGGTGGCCAGGCTCACCTGGGGCTGGTAATGCAGCAGGAACTCGCCGCGGTCGAGCGCGCGGTAGAGCGCGTTCTCGATCTCCAGGCGCTTGACGGCCCGGGCCCGCATCTCGTCGTCGAAGACCTCGTAGACGCCGCCGCCCCGCTCCTTGGCGCGGTACATGGCCGCGTCGGCGTCGCGGACCAGCGACTCCGGCCGGGCCTGCTGGCCCGCCGCCATCGCGATCCCGATGCTCGTGCGCACAAACACCTCGTCGTCCCCCACGACGAACGGAGCGGCAAGGACCTCCGAGACGCGGTCGGCGACCGCGATCGCCTGGTGGGCGCCGGAGATGTCCTCGCAGAGGATGACGAACTCGTCGCCGCCGAAGCGCGCCGCGGTGTCACCGGCCCGCAGGACGTCCTCGAGCCGCCGGGCGACGTCGACGAGCAGCATGTCGCCGGCCCCGTGGCCCAGCGAGTCGTTGACCACCTTGAACCGGTCGAGGTCGCAGAACAGGACGGCCAGCGCCGACGAGTGGCGGCCGATCCGCGCCAGCGCCTGGGCGAGGCGGTCGAGGAACAGCCCGCGGTTGGGCAGGCCGGTGAGCGCGTCGTGCAGCGCCTGGTGGGCCAGCTCGACCTCGACGCGCTTGCGCTCGATCGCGTAGTTGATCGACCGGGCCAGCAGCCGGCCGTCGACCTGGCCCTTGATGAGGTAGTCCTGCGCGCCCTCCTGCACGGCGCGGACCGCGACGCGCTCGTCGTTGCGGCCGCTGAAGACGATGACCGGGATGTCCAGCGACACGGCCTGGATCTGGGTCAGCGCGTCGAGGCCCTCGGCGTCGGGGAGCGAGAGGTCCAGCAGGATGCATTCCAGGCCGCCCGCGAGCAGCCGGTCGATGCCCTCCGAGAGCCGGCTCGCGTGCGCGAGCTCGAACCCGCCCGGATCCGCGTCGCGCAGCATCTCGCGAACGAGGATCGCGTCGCCGGGGTTGTCCTCGACGATCAGCACGCGCACCGCTTGCGTGGGCATCACGCCGAGCGTGTCGGGAGCCAGAGCGCTCATGGCCGGCCGGGCAACCAGACGTGGACGGTGCTGCCGTCGCCGGGCGAGGAGTCCAGCCAGATCCGCCCGCCGTGGCGCTCGGCGATCCGGCGGCACAGTGCCAGCCCGATCCCAGTGCCCTCGTAGTCGTCGCGGCCGTGGAGGCGCGAGAAGAGCGCGAACACGCGATCCTGCTGATGCTCGGCGATCCCGATCCCGTTGTCGGCCACCTCGATGAGCACGCCGTCGTTGTCATCGACCGCCGTGATCGTGACGACGGCCGGGCGATCGGCGGCGCGGAACTTCACGGCATTGCCGACGACGTGCTGCAGGAGCTGAGCGATCTGCGGGCCATCCCCCCGTGCGCCGCAGCGGACGCCGGCGAGATCCACGGTCGCCCCGACCTCGGCGATGGTGTGCTCGAGGCCCCCGACCACGTCGGTCAGCAGCCCGGCGAGGTCGATCGAGGCGATCTCCAGCTGGTGGGAGCCGACGCGCGAGTAGGTCAGCAGGTCGTCGATGAGCGTGCGCATCCGCACCGCGCCGCCGACGGCGAAGCCGATGAACTCGTCGGCGGTCTCGTCGAGCTCGCCGTGGTAGCGGCGCTGCAGGAGCTCGAGGTAGCTGGACACCATCCGCAGCGGCTCGGCCAGGTCGTGCGAGGCGGTGTAGACGAACTCCTGCAGCTCCTGCTCCAGGCGCCGGCGCTCGCTCAGATCGCGGCCGGCCAGCAGGACGGCGTCGTCGTCGGCCTCGCTGCTCTCCGCGATCCAGTGGACGGCGCGCTCGCCACCCTCCGCGCAGCGCACCCGGCCCTCGAAGGCGCCGGCCCGGCCCGCCGCCGCTGCGTTCAGCGTCGCCGACGCGAGTGGGCGGTCCTCCGGGGCGACGAGGTCGAGGAACGGCGTTGCGCGCAGATGCTCGTCGGTCCAGCCCAGCGCGGCGCTCCACGCCGGGTTGGCCGGGCGCAGCGAGCCGTCGGGACCGACTGCCCCCAGGAGGTCCTGGGACAGCGCGAGCAACCGCTGGTCACGGGCAGCGTCGGTGGGAATGATCGAAAGACGGTCCATCCGTGGATTCCGGCGCAATGGATGGTGCCATGCCTGTAGGGCGAATCGGCGCTTCTGGACGGGAGTTGTAGGGCGTGGCAAGATTCGTTGGAACATTGGCGTTCCTGCCAGGGCGGGAGAAAGGACGATGCCGTCATGCGCCGCGTCGCGATCGTTGTCTTCGATGGGCTGCAGGCCCTCGACGCCGCTGGGCCCGCCGAGGTCTTCTCGCAGGCCACCCGCCTGGGCACGCCCGGGTACGACGTCGAGCTCGTGGGGACCGGTGCCGCCACCACGAGCGGGCTCGCGCTCGGCCCGCTGACCGCGCCGCGGGACTGCCGCGGGCCGCTCGACACGCTGATGGTCGCCGGCGGCCTCGGCGTCGACCAGGCCGAGCACGACGCTGCGCTCGTGTCGTGGGTCCGCGACGCCGCCGCCCGCTCGCGGCGCGTGACCAGTGTCTGCACGGGGGCGCTGATCCTGGCGCGCGCCGGGCTTCTCGCCGGCCGGCGTGCCACGACCCACTGGGCGTCCTGTGCCCGCCTGGCCCGGAGATACCCGGCGGTCTCGGTGCAGAGCGACCCGATCTACGTGCGCGACGGCAATGTGTACACGTCGGCCGGCGTGACGGCGGGGATGGACCTGGCGCTGGCGCTCGTCGAGGAGGACCTCGGGCCGGAGCTCGCCCTGCAGGTCGCCCGCCAGCTCGTGCTGTTCGCCCGGCGCCCGGGCGGCCAGGCGCAGTTCAGCGTCCAGCTGCGCGCGCAGGCCTCCTCGCCCGGCGCGCTGCGCGACCTCCAAGCCTGGATCGCCGAGCACCTCGACGCAGACCTGTCGCTGCGCGCGCTCGCTGATCGCGCGCACATGAGCCCCCGCACCCTGGCGCGGGCCTTCGCGCGAGAGACCGGCACGACGCCCGGGGCCTACGTGGAGGCGGCGCGCGTCGAGCACGCGCGCTCGCGCCTGGAGAGCGGCCGCGCGCCGCTGGCCTCGGTGGCCCGGGCGTGCGGGTTCGGGACACCGGAGACCATGCGCCGCGCCTTCCACCGCCGGCTGGGCGTCGCCCCGGCCGACTACCGCACCCGCTTCGACACCACCCGAGGAGCCGACCATGCAGATCGCCATCCCCATCTACGAGCGGTTCACGGCGCTTGACGCGATCGGGCCCTACGAGGTCCTCTCGCGCCTGCCCGGCGCGACGGTGACGTTCGTCGCGCACCGCCCTGGCACCATCCGCACCGACAACGACATGCTCGGCCTGCAGGCGGACGCCGCACTAGCCGATCTGCCCGCGCCCGACGTGGTCGTGGTCCCGGGCGGCTTCGGCAGCCGGGCGCTGCTGAACGACGACGAGCTGCTCGGCTGGCTGCGCGCCGCGCACGAAACCTCGACCTGGACGACCTCGGTGTGCACCGGATCGCTGCTGCTGGCCGCGGCCGGGCTGCTCGACGGGCTCGAGGCGACCACGCACTGGACGGCGCGCGACACGCTGGACCGGCTCGGGGCGCGCTACGTCGAGCGCCGCGTGGTCCAGCAGGGCA
>JAWVFY010000369.1:0-3282 GCA_033855575.1 Solirubrobacteraceae bacterium | reverse complement strand
CCGCGGCGCTGTCGGACTTCCGGCTCGGGCTGCTGGCGAAGTACCTCTGCTTCGCGATCGTGGCCGTGGGGATCGACCTTGCCTGGGGCTACGGCGGCATGCTGACGCTCGGCCAGGGGCTCTTCTTCGGGCTCGGCGCCTATGCGATGGGGATGTACCTGAAGCTCCACGAGGCCGGGCCCGGGCAGCTGCCGGACTTCATGTCCTGGAGCGGCGTGTCGAAGCTGCCGGTGCTGTGGACGCCGTTCCGGTCGCCGGTCTTCGCGCTGGCGGCGGCGATCGTCGTCCCGGTCGCGGTCGCGATCCTGCTCGGTCTGCTCGTCTTCCGCCGGCGCGTGCGCGGCGCCTACTTCGCGATCCTGAGCCAGGCGCTCGCGGCGGCGTTCGTGATCCTGCTGGTCGGCGAGCAGGGGCTCACCGGCGGAACGAACGGCCTCACGAACATGCACGAGATCTTCGGCTACGACCTCAGCAAGCCGCGGACGCAGCACATGCTCTACATCGCCGCGGCCCTGGCGCTCGGCGCCGCGTACCTCCTGGCCCGCCAGCTCGTCGCGAGCCGCTTCGGGCGCCTGCTGATCGCGGTGCGCGACGGCGAGGACCGGGTGCGCTTCCTCGGCTACAACCCCGCGACGGTCAAGATCGTCGCCTTCGCGGTGTCGGCGGGCATGGCGGGCCTCGCGGGCGCGCTCTTCGTCCCGATCGTGGGGATCGTCTCGCCGACGCAGCTCGGCATCGTGCCCAGCATCGAGATGGTGATCTGGGTCGCGCTCGGCGGCCGCGCGACGCTCGTCGGGGCCGTCGCAGGCGCGATCGCGGTCAACAGCGCCAAGACCGGGCTGAGCGAGCAGTTCCCGTCGGGGTGGCTCTACCTGCAGGGGCTCATGTTCGTCGTCGTCATCGCGTTCGTCCCGCGCGGCCTCGCCGGCGTGAAGGATCTGGTTGCGCTGCTCGGGCGGCGCCGGAGCGTGACTGCCTGATGGCGATCCTCGAGATCAAGGATCTGGTCGTGAGCTTCGACGGCTTCCACGCCGTCGACGGGCTCGACCTCGCCGTGGAGGAGGGCGAGCTGCGCTTCCTCATCGGCCCGAACGGCGCCGGCAAGACGACGCTGATCGACGCGATCACCGGCCTCGCGAAGGCGGCCTCCGGCTCGATGCGCTTCGACGGCCGCGAGCTCCTGGGGCGGCGCGAGCACCAGATCGTCCGCGACGGCATCGGGCGCACGTTCCAGACGCCGACCGTCTTCGAGCAGCTCACCGTTCTAGAGAACATCGACCTCGCCGCGACGTTCCGCCTGCCGCTGCGACGGCTCGCGCGCAGGCGGCGCGGCGTCGACGACAGCGTGGCCGAGGCGCTGCACACGGTCGGGCTGGGCGCGAAGGCGGGCCTTGCGGCCGGCGTGCTCTCGCACGGCCAGAAGCAGTGGCTCGAGATCGGGATGCTGCTCGTTCAGGAGCCGCGGATCCTCCTCCTCGACGAGCCGGTCGCCGGCATGAGCAAGGAGGAGCGGACCGAGACCGGCGCGCTGCTTCAGATGATCGCGAAGACGCGGACGCTGATCGTCGTCGAGCACGACATGGACTTTCTCCGCCGCTTCGCGAGCACGGTCACCGTCATGAACGAGGGACGGATCCTCTGCGAGGGCTCGGTCGCCGACGTGCAGGCGAACCCGGTCGTCCAGGAGGTCTACCTCGGGCGCGCCCACGACCGCCGCGGCCGGCTGGAAGTGGCGTAGTGCTGACGGTCGAGGCGCTGGACGTCTTCTACGGCCGCACGCAGGTGCTCTTCGGCGTATCGCTCGAGGTGCCCACGGACGGGCTCATGTGCATCATGGGCCGCAACGGCGTCGGCAAGACCACGCTGCTGAACGCGATCATGGGCATCCTGCGCTCGGGCGGCGGCCGCATCACCTTCGAGGGGCGCGACATCACGCGGCTGCGCCCCGAGGAACGCGTGCGCGCCGGCCTCGGCTACGTCCCTCAGGGCCGCCAGGGATTCCCGCAGCTGACCGTGCTGGAGAACCTGACCGTCGTGCGCGACGCCTGCTGCCCGAAGGATCGGACGGTGATCGACGAGACCCTCGACCTCTTCCCGCGGCTCAGACAGCTGCTCGGACGGCCGGCGGGGTTCCTCTCGGGCGGCCAGCAGCAGCAGCTCGCCATCGCGCGCGCCCTCGTCACGCGGCCGAAGCTGATGCTGCTCGACGAGCCGACCGAAGGCATCCAGCCCTCGATCATCGTCGAGATCGAGGACGCCATCGCGCAGCTGAACGCGACCGCGGGCCTGTCGATCCTGCTCGCGGAGCAGTACATGGAGTTCGCGCTGCGCCTCGCCGACCACTACGCCGTCCTCGACGCGGGTCGCGTGCTCGCCTCCGGCGAGACCGAGGCGCTCGACGACGGCGAGGTGCGCCAGCTCCTGTCGGTCTAGCGCAGGCCGAGCGCTGCGAGATAGGCCGTCTCGGCCGGTGCGATCCGCGCGTTGAGCGCCGCGGGCCCGGGCGCGAGCGCTCGGAGGACGCGACCGGGGCCGGCGAGCTCCATCTCCTCGGCGTCGACGGGCTCGCCCGGTGCCGTGCCGAGCAGCGCGAGCGACGCGAACGCGCCCGCGCCGCCGAGCAGCGCGCCGGAGCCGGCCGCGAGGCCCTGCGCATCGACGTCGATCGCGTCGTGGAGGAGCGGGCGCCCCTCGTGCTCGCAGCGCAGGCGCGAGCGATAGCGCCCCGCCTGCTCGCCGTGGCGGCCGAGGACCACGAGCTCGCGGGTGAACGCGGCTGCACCCGCTGCGAGTGACAGGTGGAAGGACGCTTCGAGGTCGCAGCCTGCCGCCAGGATGAGCGGTTCCGGCCGCCAGGCGAGCCGTCCGCGCTCGCCGACTGCGCAGCGGACGTCCTGCGTCGAAGGAGCGGCGCTCGGAAAGGCGAGGGTCGCCCCGTTGGCGACGACCTCGAGCGCCGCATCCGGCCCGATCTCGAGCTCGATCTCCGTCCGGTCGCCGACGAGTGGCCCGGCGATCGTCTGGACGAGCACGACGCGCAACCAGCCCGCCGGGCCCGGTACGGCGCGGGCGGCGTACGGGGTGTGGCCCTCGGCGCACACGAGGACCGAGCGGTCGCCCTGCCGCTCGACGACCAGGCGCAGCCGGCCCGTGTGCGCGGACGCCGTGTTAGTGGGCGTGGTCGCGGTCATGCGCGTGGGCGTGCTCGTGGGGAGGGACGGGAACGGCCACGAGCCGGCCGGCGCGGAACAGCGAGACCTGCGCCCAGACCCACTCCGCCAC
>JAWVFY010000368.1:0-4495 GCA_033855575.1 Solirubrobacteraceae bacterium | reverse complement strand
GCCCGCCGCCAAGCGGATGGCCGACATCCTGCGCACGGTGGGCGCCGACCGCGCGGCCGGCCGCCCCAACCCGTAGGTCGGAGCGGCCGGGACCGGCGGCGATGCGTCAGGTGCCTGCGGACGTGGCCGGTACCCCCGTTCCCGACGGGTAGGCCAGCGACGGGACGTCCGAGGGGTAGACCTCGTGCCCGTGGATGGCCAGGTCGCCCTCTTCGAGCTCGGCATCCGACATGCGCAGCGGGATCACGAGCCCGATGAGCTTGAGCAGGATGAACGTGCCGATGCCCGAGAACAGGATGACCCAGACCGCGGTGTAGAGCTGCTCCTTGAGCAGGTGCCCGCTGCCGTGGACCAGCCCCGCGACCCCCGGGAGGCTCGCGGACTTCCCGATGCCGATGTACTCGATGATGTGCGGGTCGGCGAAGATGCCGACCAGCAGACCACCGGCGAGCCCGGCGAACCCGTGGGTGTAGATGACGCCCAGGGTGTCGTCGACGTTGCGGAACGGCCGCACCCGGCTCAGGTAGTAGTACGCCAGGTAGACGACGACCGTGCCGATGAGCCCGATCGCTCCCGCGCCCCAGCCGTTGACGAAGCCGGCGCCGGGCGTGATCGCGACGAGGCCGACGATCATGCCGTTGACGCTGCCGATCAGCGACGGCTTGCGGCCCGTCAGGTAGTCGAGGCCGACCCAGCCCAGGAACGCGACCGCCGTGGCCAGGTTCGTGTTGAGGATCGCCGTCGCGGCGTTGACGCCCGCGTAGTACGGGTCACCGCCGTTGAACCCGTTCCAGCCCATCCACAGCAGGCCGGCACCGACCGCCACCATGAGGAGGTTGTTCGGTGCGTCGACCTCGCGGTCGCGCTGCAACCGGGGCCCGATCACCCACGCTGCCACGAAGCCCGAGATGCCCGCGGCCAGGTGGATCACGTACCCGCCCGAGTAGTCGAGCGCGCCGTGCTGAGACCACCAGCCGCCGCCCCAGATCATGAAGGCGTTGACCGTGTAGATCAGCGTCGACCACAGGATCACGAACGGGATCCACGCCTTGAAGTTGAACCGGCCGAGCACGGAGCCCAGCAGGAGCAACGGCGTGATCGCGGCGAAGACGAACTGGAAGTACGCCAGCGTCGCGGTCGGGAAGTGGAACGGCGGCCCGGTGGTGATCAACGGGATCAGCGCCTGGGATTGCTCTTCACCGGCCCCGAGGATCGTGCCGGGCTTGCCCCACATGTTGGCGAAGATGCCGGACTTGGCCCCGAAGATGTGCATCGGCGAGCCGAAGCCGAACTTGAAGCCGAACAACACCCAGGCCACCAGCACCAGGGCAAACGCGATGAAGGCCATCATCATCGAGTTGACGGACCAGCGTTTCTGCATGACACCGCCGTACAGCACGACGAGGCCGGGGATGCTCATCAGCCCGACGAGCGTCGCGGCAGTCATCTGCCACGCGTTGTCAGCCGGGTTGAGCCAGTGGGGATAAGCCGACCACATGGTCTTGGCGGTCCTCCTTGCGTTCGTTACCCACGAAGGCGCGCAGCGGTTGCCGCACCTCGGTGGCCGGAGCGGGCACGATCCCGCAGCGCGGGCCTCAGCCATATGTACGCGGGGCCAAGCGTCGACGCGCAATGTTGTCCATCTGGTCGAAAGCCCCTGTTCAGCAGGCGCTTACGATGGCCGGCATGCCGGTGGAAGGCCACTGGGCGCGTCGCGAGGCCTCGCTGCGCACCCTGACGGGACGCGAGCGGCGCGTGTTCAAGCTCGGCGCCGCCGCGACCGCCGTGGGCGCCGCCGCGGTCATCGCCTGGGCGGTCGCCGCCGGCGGGGATGCTGCCTCGGCGCCCGGCTGCGTCGACGTCTACGTCGGCAGCACGACCGGCACGGCCCACGTGCATGCGTGCGGCCGCGAGGGAGTGCAGCTCTGCCGCCAGCCCGCGTCGGCCAATGCCACGCTGGCCGCCAAGTTCGCCGCAGCCTGCCGCCGGGCCGGGCATCCGGCGCCCGCCGCGGGCTGACCGCGCCGCCCCGTCCCAAATCGGCCGCCCGGTTTTCGCCACGCGGTCCATTGCCGGGTTCGCGGCCGCTCGCTGAGATGGGTGCTGTGCCGGCTGCCTCCTCTTTGCCGGCGCGACCCCGTAACCAAGGTCTGGGGTCCCCGGGGGGGCGGTGGGCCACCCCGGGGCCCCGGCCGGGGGCTTGAAGAGGCTCGCTAGAGCGAGGGCCGGCTGGTGAGCCGGTGGATCTTCAGGCCCAGCGAGAGGCGCTCGCGGTCCTCGTAGCGGGCCGGGTCGAGCTGCGTCAGCTCCTTGATGCGCTCGAGCCGGTAGGCCACCGTGTGGCGGTGCGCGTAGAGCGCCTGGGCCGCCGCGCCGAGTTTGCCGTCGTGGTCGAGGTAGGCGGAGAGCGTTCCGATGAGGTCGGTGCGGTACTGCTCGTCGTAGCGCGCCAGCGGCGCCACCGACTCCTCGTAGAACGCGTCGAGCTGGTCGGGATCGGACGCCATCAGCCGCACCAGCAGGCGGTAGGTTCCGTCGACGAGCGAGTCGGGGCTGAGGTCCGAGGAGCCCAGGACGTCGACGATCAGGTCGGCCTCCTCGATCGCCCGCCCGAGCTCGGCCGCGTTGCGATGAAACGCCGAGAGGCCGACCGGGGCGTGGACCTGCAGCCGTTTGGCCAGGACGCTGGCGGTGGCGGTCGCCCGGTCCTCGGCGTCAGGGTCGTCGTCGGCCGGGATGACCGCGTAGACGCGACCATCGAGCCGCTGGACGAAGGCGGTCGGGCACTCCGCTTTGACCGCCGCCATGAAGCGGTGGATCCGGTCGGGCTCCGGGTCGCCGGCCAGGATCAGCGCGCCGGTGGACAGGTCGCAGCCCAACCGGTCGCCGCGGCGGATGATCTCGGCCGCGTCGAGGGCGGTACCCGCGCGCAGCTCCTCGAGGAACGTCCCGCGCATCTCGTCCTGGACCTGCTGACGGCTCTCCACCAGGGCCAGGTCGGTCATCGCCGCCATCGCGGCGAGGTGCAGGACGGCCTGGGCCTCCTCGACGTCCTCCAGAGGCTGGTCGGACAGGAGCCGGATCGTGCCGATCGGGGTGCCGCCGTTGCGCACGACCACCTCGCAGGCGACCGTGGTGTCCGGCGCATCCTCGGGGACGACGAAGTCGTAGCCGAGGTCGGCGATCGCGACCGCCACCGGCCGGCCGATGCGCCGCGAGGCGATCGCGGCGACGTCGTGCATCCGCTCACCGCTGAGGACGGCATCGACCATGCTCGCGTGGACGTCGCGGAGCCGCTCGACGAGCTGGTTGGGAATCGTCATGACAGCGACTGGATTGTGGGAGTGGTGACACCCGCCACCGCTGGACCGGTGGAGCAAATTTGTGCCGGGACTTCCGCCCCTGTGTCCAAAGACGCGCCGCCCGCGCGGGGCCACCCTGCGCATATGGAACGACTGTCCGCACTCGATGCCTCGTTCCTGAGGGTCGAGACGCCGACCGCGCACATGCACGTCGGCTGGCTGGCGACCCTCGACCTGCCCCGGGGAGCGCAGGCGCTGGAGGCCGGCACGGTGGCCGAGCGGATCGCCGGGCGGCTGCACCTCCTGCCGCGCTTTCGCCAGACGATCCGCGAGCCCGTCGGCGGCCTGGCTCCGCCCTACTGGGCCGATGCCGAGGACTTCTGCCTCGACGACCACATCCGGATCGAGTCCGAGCCGCGGCCGACGCTGTCCGCGCTGATGGAGCTGGCCGAGGAGTTCTTCTCGGTCCCGCTGCGGCGCGACCGCCCGCTGTGGGAGCTGCGCATCGTGCCGCGCCTGGCGGGCCGCCGCGCCGCGATTCTCGGCAAGATCCACCACGCGATGGTCGACGGCGTGGCCGCCGTGCAGCTTGGGCTGCTGCTCTTCGACGGCGCGCCGGAGGCCGAGGCGGCGCTGCCCGTCCCCTGGAAGCCGGTGGCTGACCGAGCCGTGCGCAACGCGCTCGGCGGCGCCCGCGACACGGCGCTCGAGCAGTTCCGCAGCGCCCGGCGCGTGGCCGAGCTCGGGCTGTCGCCGGGGCGCGGCCTGCGGATGGCCGACTCCATGCGCCGCGCCGCCTTCGGGCTGGCCGACGACGTGCTCCATCCCGCGCCGGACTCCTACCTCAACGTGCCGATCGGCCCGCGGCGGCGGCTCGTCGGCGCGTCACTGTCGCTCCAGCGCGCGCTGGCCATCAAGGAGCGCACCGATACGAAGCTCAACGACGTGGTGCTGGCGACGGTCGCCGGCGCGCTGGCCCGGCTGGCGCCCGCCCACGGCGAGGACGCGATCGACCTGCGGGCGATGGTCCCGGCGAACGTGCGCACGGAGGCGGCCGACGGCCAGGGCGGCAACGCGATCTCGTTCCTGTTCGTCGACCTGCCGGTGCGGGGCGGCCCGGCCCAGCGGCTCGCCGCGGTCAGCGAGCGGATGCGCGCGCTCAAGGACGACGGCCGGATCGCCGGCAGCGAGCA